>SLQE01000218.1 GCA_007131635.1 Bacteroidota bacterium
CTGAAGTCCGTAACAAAGAAACGTTAGTTCCATGGTATATATCATTCTTTTTGTACAAACGCTCATTGCGAGCGGTACACATATTGTGGCGAAAGTTGTTGTGGAGGATGTCGATTCTGTAACGCTGACATTTCTCCGTTCAATGATTGCAGCAATAGGATTGCTGATTATTTTTCTTATTCGTGAAAAGCGAATCCGTATAGAGCGGTCCGATCGGTTGAAAATGATAGTCCTCGGTGCTTTGGCTATCCCGCTTAATCAGTTCGCTTTTCTCATCGCGATAGGTTTGACCACACCCTCGAACGCATCCCTTTTTTACGCAACCACTCCGGTATTTGTCATGATATTTTCAGCATTGCTCTTACATGAACGAACCTTACTGTTCGCAAAAATCGGAGTGGCCATTGGTTTTATAGGAATTGCCGTTGTAATTTTCGAACGGGGAATAGATTTCTCGTCGGACTACACGCTTGGTAACTTCATTATGGTCGTTGCTGTCAGTGCGTGGGGATTGTATACCGTGCTCGGAAGGCCTCTTGTGCTCAAATACGGATCTTTTCATGTCTCGGCACTGAGCATGATTATCGGAGCCGTGCTGTTCATTCCGATTGGTATTGTTCCTGCAATACGGTTCGATTATACCACGATAGGTCTGGCACATCTCTACGGATTGTTGTATCTTGGTATCGCTACGTCGATAGTTGCGTACTTTTTATGGTATTATGCACTTGGTAGAATAGAATCGACCAAAGTGGCGGTTTTTACGTATCTGCAACCCGTGGTAACAACCATACTTGCGGTTATTATTTTAGACCAGCTTATTACGCTTCAGTTTGTAACCGGTGCATGCATTGCTTTGTTCGGTGTGGTACTTGTGCAAAGCTCGAAAACATTGAAAACGATGACCGGGTATGTTCATCGCAGAAAAAATGAAAAACAAAAGAAGCAACACGATGTGGATTCAGAATAATATTTTTCTTCGGATGGAGTATCATCCGATTCATCATACAACTATACGAATAACAGGATAGAAGGAGGCGTTATGAGACAATCGACAATTTCAAGGTTGTTCGGTCAGTCGCCGTTCCCTTTGCTGAAAGACCATATGGCAAAAGTAAAACTATGTATCGATCAGGTCAGACCGATGATGGATGCATTCACAGAATATGAAGGAACGAGGGAAAAGGAATTTGCCCGGGAGATAATGAAGCTCGAGCATGAAGTCGATATGATCAAAAATAATATCCGCGATCATTTACCAAAAAGTATTTTTCTTCCCGTCGACAGGCGTGATTTGCTGGAGTTGTTGTCTGCCCAGGATGAGATTGCAGACGTCTGCGAGGACCTTGCCGTGCTCGTTACCCTCCGGGTTACGAAAATACATCCCGGTATGAAAGATGATCTGTTTGCCTACCTCGATAAAGCACTCGAAGCCGCTTACCTTGCCGTTGAAATTATAAAAGAGCTGGATGCAATGCTTGAGAGCTCATTCGGTGGAAAAGAAGCACAGAAGGTTATTCAAATGATCGATCAGGTCAGTTATCTCGAATGGGAAGCCGATAAAAAACAGTATAAACTTGCACAAAGGCTTTTTGAACTCGAAAAGGAAATATCACCGGTAGATATTATGCTATGGTTCGAGATATTTAAGGTGATCGGTAATATAGCAAACGCTGCCGAAAAGATGGCGAAACGACTCAGATCGTTTTTTGTATCACAATAAACTATTCGACTTGTAAGATATGGATCCGATTACTATTACTATCGTCATAACGGCAACGGTGTTTTGTATTTATATGGCATGGAACATCGGAGCCAACGATGTAGCCAATGCTATGGGGACGTCAGTCGGTTCAAAAGCGCTCACCATAAAAGGCGCGATACTGGTAGCGGCGATTTTTGAATTTTCCGGCGCAGTTTTTATTGGTTCGCGCGTCACCGATACTATCCGGCGCGGTATGGTCGATACGACAATTTTTGTCGGGGAACCGATGACACTCGTATATGGTATGATGGCTGCCCTTCTCGCGGCCGCTATCTGGCTCAACATTGCCACGAAATACGGTTTACCGGTATCCACAACCCATTCGATCGTAGGCGCGGTTACGGGTTTCGGGATTATTGCCGGCGGTTTTGGTGCCATCAGTTGGGGAACGATGGCAAAAATCGTTTCGAGTTGGGCGGTATCTCCGTTAAGCGGCGGTATTATGGCATTTATCCTCTTTAATTTTGTGAATAAAAAAATAATCAATGCCGATGACCCGTTAAAAGCACTTACTTTATACGTACCGATACTGGTCTTCATTGTCATTACAATTATAGGGATAGCGGTGTTTTACGAGGGACTCGCCAGTATTGATTTAGCGATAACGTTCTGGCAAACTCTCGCACTTGCCGGCGGAACCGGCATCGCTGTTTCACTATGGACGATGAATTTTATTAATAAGGTAATCGCGCGCAGGGACCCCGAAACTCTTGACCGTTTCAATTTCATTGAATATATATTTAAATATTTGCAGATCCTCACCGCGTGTTATGTCGCGCTTGCGCATGGTTCGAACGATGTCGCAAATGCCGTCGGTCCGTTCGCGGCAATCATTTCAATCGTTCAAACGGGAAGTGTCCTCGGGAAAACCGAAGTACCGATTTGGATCCTCGCGATGGGAGGTATCGGCATAGTTGTCGGCCTTGCAACGTACGGGTACAAAGTTATCGAGACGATCGGCAGAAAGATTACCGAATTAACCCCATCGCGCGGTTTCTCGGCTGAATTCGGTGCGGCTACGACGGTTCTCATAGCATCGAAATTGGGAATCCCGATTTCAACGACACACACACTCGTGGGTGCAGTCATCGGTGTCGGGTTCGCGCGCGGTATATCGGCTCTCGATTTTCGAGTCGTGCGAAATATTTTCTCATCCTGGTTCATTACGCTGCCGGCTACCATGATTATATCCATGATATTATTCCTGATCTTCCGATTTGTCTTTGGTACTTCATAATTTGATTTTCCGGCATAAATGCCTACATTAACCGTATGTCCAAGAAAAAAACACATTTGTCTTTAAAAATCGGCTCGGCGAAGCAAAAAGAGATTTTTTACGAGGTCATGCTGAAGCGGTATCTCTCTGAGACGGGGAAGGACTATTTTATCTCGGATGAAGAAAAAATTGACATCGAGAAACAATTAGACGGTATCTGGAACGCACAGTTTGAGGATCGATCCTCCGAGTTTGCCAGCCTATCTCCGCGTGAGCTTGAAGAACTCTTCGATACTATCGAAATACGCTATGATGATGATCCGGATGAACCATATGATCCTGAAGCGATATCAGATGAGCTGGTGATCGCAGAGAGAGCAGCGACAATGATCATTATGATGATCCCCTTGCGCGAAACCGGCCTCAATATTAAAAAGATCAAATTGGAACAAGAAAATCCTTTCGAAAATATGAGCCTGCTCGAACGGTTGAAGATACGCTGGGCCTACGATATCGCAACACGCGTCGCTGCCTATGTGTATGAGGAAGACAGAGTAGTGAGAAAATATCTGAGGAGAGAGATCCACGGCTTGCTATCGGCCTATATCACGAAACAGAATATAATCCCGGTGCGTGACCGAATGATCAAAGAATACAAAAAGGGATTGCGATATCTGTAACACCGGGATAGGTCTCCGCCGTTTCTGATCTTCATCGATACCAGGGATATAACCACAACGTTGACAAAGAGAATATACCATGGATCCAAAATATCAGCAATTATTCGATCATTTTTATTCTATCCAGTGTGAAAAATATTTTCAGCAATCGGGAAGAGATGGTTTTATTTCTGAATCGGAAGAGCAGGCTGTCTATGAAGCGATCCGAAATGGATGGAATACGTATATAGAAACCAGGAAAGAAAATCTCCTGGCGATGAAAAAGCGGGATATCACAAACTTTTTCGAAGCCGTCGAGCTTGAATTTCCCCGATACCGGAATACGGGGTGGCCAAAGACCAGTCCCGAATCAGATGATATGACCGATTCGCTCTCCGAAGAATCGATCGATGAATATGATGATGATAACGATGAGGATCTCGATAATGAGATGGATATTCTGCATGAAGAACTGGAAAGATTGTCCGATGAATTGGATGAGATCCCCGAAAGCGAGCGTGAGGATGTGATTATGCTGATGCTTGCATTCCCGGCATTGCAGGAGATAGCATTCCCGATAGAGGTGTTCATCAGTGGAGACGGCGGTACGCATCTCACCCAACAACAACGCCAGCAGATTGATTGGGCCCGTCAGCTGGCATACAAGATCGCCGAAATGTCGGATGAGGAGGATGTAACGGAAAGAAAAGGCATGCTGAAGGATATTGAAAAATTTGCATCTGCATTTATACCAAAAGACAGAATAGATTCTGTTATCAGAGAAATCCAAAATACCTATGAACGCGGAAAAAATATTGAATAATACTCAAGGGAATGTATATGAATATCCGTATCGAAAAAGATTCACTTGGTGAGCGGGAAGTACCCCGGGAGGCATACTATGGGGTGCAAACACATCGCGCTCTTGAAAATTTCCCGATAAGCGGTTTGCGTCCCAAACCCGTCTTTATCGATGCATCGGTTCATATAAAAAAAGCGGCTGCGCTCGTCCATAAATCTTTAGGGCTGCTCCGGGATCAATACGCCGATGCAATCGTCACTGCGGCTGACGAAGTGCTGGCGGGTAATCACCGGGAATGGTTTGTGGTTGATGTCTATCAGGCGGGGGCCGGAACCTCTCATAATATGAATACGAATGAAGTACTTGCGAACAGAGCAAATGAACTGCTCGGTGGAACCAAGGGGAACTACAGCATGGTTCACCCCAATGATCACGTCAACATGGCACAGTCAACCAATGACGTTATCCCTACTGCGATCAGGATAGCATCGTTCATGAGTATAAAATCTTTACTCAAAAAGATAGACGATTTGAAACGATCGTTCAATGCAAAAGGTGCGGAGTTCGATCATATAGTGAAATCGGGAAGAACGCATTTACAGGATGCCGTGCCGGTTCGCCTTGGACAGGAATTTACGGCGTATGGCGTGAATATGAAAAGGCATCAGATGGCTATTGCTCATGCGGCCGAATCATCACGCCAGCTTGGCATTGGCGGTTCTGCGGCAGGTACGGGTCTGAACGTACACCCGGAATACAGGAGCAGAATGGTGCGGCAGATTTCCGAACAAACGCTCATCGATTTCAAAAACGCTGAAGACTATTTCGAAGCAATGCAAAGTATGCGGCCGATGGTTGAACTCTCCGGTGCTGTCAGAAACCTGGCACAGGATCTATCCAGAATCGCAAGCGATATACGCCTTCTTTCATCCGGACCGAAAACGGGTTTAGCGGAAATTAATCTGCCGCCGGTACAACCGGGGTCATCGATTATGCCCGGAAAAGTAAATCCGGTCATGGCGGAGATGATGAACATGGTCTGTTTCCAGGTTATGGGATGTGATACCACTATCACGCATGCTGCTCAGGCAGGACAACTGGAACTGAATGTTATGATGCCGGTGGCGGCATATAATCTGCTTCATGAAATCGAAATACTTACCAATGCGATAGATGTATTCAACCGTTTTTGTGTCAAAGGCATTACTGCGAACGAAGAACGGTGCCGGATGTATGCCGAGGGCAGCATGAGCATCGTGACGGTACTCAACCCTCATATCGGATACGCAGCGGCGGCTGAGATCGCACAAGAATACCTGAACTCGGGTATATCGATCCGCACATTGGTGAAAGAAAAAGGACTGCTCACAGACGATCAAATAGATGAGATATTTGATCTCTATAAAATGACTGAACCGGGAATTCATACATCGGATAAATAGGTTATAATAAAAAATTATGTGTTTGTTTATTTTTCTCAGAGGAAGAATATATGTACGACGTAATCATCATCGGTGCCGGTCCTGCGGGACTTGCGGTCGGCATTGCTGCCCATAAAAAGAAACTCACGTATCTTATTATTGAAAAAGGGTCGGCGGTTAATTCTATTCGCCAATTTCCGACTAATATGACCTTTTTTTCCACACCTGAGCTATTAGAAATCGGAGGGTTGCCTTTCGTGTCAGCGGAGAGCCGTCCGACCCGTATCGAAGCAGTAAAATATTATCAGCGCGTTATCGAATATTTCGATTTACCCGTACAGTATGAAGAAAAAGTCGTCGACATCAAAAAACAGGTCGATCACTATATCGTACAGACAGACACCACGGTCTATACTGCCGCACACGTTGTCCTTGCCACCGGGTATTTTGACACTCCGAACGAATATAATGTTCCCGGATCCGATTTACCGAAAGTATCTTTTTATTATGACGAACCATATCGGTTCTTCAGAAGAAACGTTGCATTGGTCGGCGGAAGCAACTCTGCGGCAATAGCTGCCCTTGAGCTCTACCGGAGCAGAGCCAACGTCACTCTTATCCATCGCAGTGAAAAATTACGAGACGGTATAAAATACTGGATAAAACCCGATATTGAAAACCGGATAAAGAACGGGGAGATTACCGCATATTTTCATACGGTCGTAAAGGAGATAAAAGAAAACTCGCTTGTACTGGAAAATAACGGCGGAACGTTTGAAATCGCAAATGACTTTGTTTATGTCCTCATCGGTTTTGCTCCCGATCTGACGCTGTTGCGATCGGCTGGCGTAAATATTAATCCGGAGAACGGTGAACCGGTTCACGATCCGGCAACACTGGAGACAAACGTCCCGGGCATTTTTGTCGCGGGATCTGTTGCAGCCGGTATGAATAATAATCGCATCTTTATTGAGAACGGGCGTGAGCATGGAAAAATTATTGTAGACAGCATAGTTGCGATGGGTAATAAACCGCTATAAAAATTGAAAGCCCGTCCGGATAATTACACGTGATCGGGACGGGCTTTCTCTAACCGTGAAAATGCAAACGATCGTTATACTTTTTCCTGGGTCACTTTCTGTTGCGCACGAATCGCCTTTGCTCGTTTCAGTCTTTTCTTCACCGACGGCTTAACAAAAAAGGAACGTTTCTTGAATTCCTTTAAAACACGCGACCGTTCATACTTCTTCTTAAACCGTTTTAAAGCACGATCAATTGGTTCGTTATCCTGTACGATAATACCAATCACTAAACTTCACCTCCTTTTGTAGTGAAAACTTGTTTATTCATCCGGTAGGACGGTGTCTTCCGGACGAAAATTATCGATCAGCTTTCTTTCACCGAGCTTCTGGAAAGCAACGATGATTGCCGATCTCCCATCCGACATTATTTTTTTATCTTTTACCCAGCCTACATCATCTAAATTCTCATGATATATAGCCTGTCCGACACTATATGAGTTCTCGGGTGAATACTCTATGCATTCTTCCTTAGAAAGGGATTTAATCTCTGCGGAATCTTTGAGAGAATTGAGTTCTGTTTCATCGAATAAAATGTTATGATGACATCTCGAACACTTATACCAAACTTTATTGCCAACGGCGTCTTTTTCGCCATTTTCAGTAACTTCCATAGCACCGACCCGTGCCATTTTTGTTTCTTTATTACAATAAGCGCAGAACTGCGTTATGTTCTTTGAACGAGCCAAAGGTCCCTTTCGGTTGTTTTTTAATAATAAAATATACAAATTCAATACATCAGAATCAACCCAAGCATCGAACCTTTTTAACGTATACCGGAATATAGCCTATGGATGAAAAAATCAAAACTGCCGTAGCGGAACTGGAGAGAGCCTGGCAGAAGATTAGAAACGATCAAACACGGGGCGCTTCCGAATTACTGCGGGAATCACTGCGGTCACTGCAGGATTTTCTTGAAGATATCGAAAATACTGATTATACCGAGATAGACTCATTCGTGAACGAGATCGCGAATCTAAGACGCGATATGGTGGGGTTCTCAAATTGTGTCCGGATGGTGAACACCGAAAATATTGACGATGTGAAAAGATCCGTTTCTCAATTGCTCGAATATCTTGATCAGGCCCCGAATAGAATCGCCGAACACGCCGCGAAAATTATTACAAAGCCAGCCTGTATTTTGACTATCAGCAGAAGCAGTGTGGTGGAGCACATCATTCTAAGATTGGAACGTTCCGGAAAACTGACGCGGGTAATTCAGCTGGAATCCCGCCCTGCCTTAGAGGGACGGTTAAATGCCGAACGGTTGCTCGATCATGGCATACGGGTGACGGTCATACCGGATGCAGCCATTGGGTTCTGGATAGACAGTGCGGATTATGTATTTGTCGGCGCAGATGCCGTCGCCGTCGATGGTAGTTTCATGGGTAAAATAGGGTGTCGTCCATTGGCTTTACTGGCAGAAAAATCCGGAGTCCCGTTTTATGTTGCCGCAGAGAGATTAAAATCTGTTCAGGAGCTTGCGGCTGAGCGGGAAGTTAATCAGAAGTTTTCGGGTGATATGATCGGATGGGGGATACTATCGGAACATCTTATATTATCGAATATAATTTTCGAACGAACACCGGGCGACCTTGTGAGCGGTTTTATCACTGAATTCGGTTTACAAAAACCTCCGCTCTCCGTTCTTGAAACTCTTTCATTTTGAGATTGGATTTTGTATTTTACATGTTCAACACCGAAGGTAATGTAGATAGTACCTTTATACCATAAAAAACAAACACCGGATATTATTTGTCAACGTCTGTTAATATTTTATTTGTCGGTGATATTGTAGGCAAACCGGGTCTTGACCTGACCGAAACCCTGCTCCGAAGTTATATTGAAAAGTACAGGATAGATATTTGTATCGCGAACGGTGAGAATCTGTCGGACGGGAAGGGTATTGTTCCCGAAGATGCACAACGATTATTTTCACTCGGCGTGCATGCTGTAACCGGTGGGAATCATACGTGGGATAAATGGCAAACCCGAAAGTTACTTGCCAGGGAGCAACGTGTATTGCGGCCGCTGAATTATCCTAAGGAAAATCCCGGCCTCGGTTTTACGATTATCGAAGTTCAGGGTCTGCCGAAAGTCGGTGTATTGAATATTCAGGGACGAACATTCATGCCGACAATAGATTGTCCCTTCAAAGCCGCAGAATGGGCTCTTGCCAGGATGAAAGAGCATACCAATATAATTATTGTGGACTTCCATGCGGAAGCGTCCGCGGAAAAAGTCGCAATGGGATGGTATCTTGACGGAAAAGTCAGTGCGCTTGTCGGAACCCATACCCATACGCCGACAGCAGATGGGAGGATTTTGCCCGAAGGAACGGCATACATTACCGATGTAGGTATGACCGGACCGTATGATTCCGTGATAGGTATGAAGAAAGACATCGCCATAAGGCGTTTTATTTATCAGACCCCTTTTAAGTACGAAGGCGCATCTCATGACGTCCGCTTCTGCGGTGTTTATGTGAAGGTAGATGTACAAACGGGAAAAGCACATACGTTCGAACAAATAATTTTTCCGCAATTCCAATAAATAAATATATAATGAATTATGAAATCTAAACTAATTGATGGTAAAGAAATCAGCAAACAGATTCGACAGGATCTGAAACAACAAACTGAAATCTTTCAGAAAGAGACCGGAGTGCTGCCCGGCCTGGCTTTCATACTCGTCGGAGAGAACCCGGCATCTGAGGTATATGTCAAAATGAAAGGAAAAGCATGTGCCGAAGTGGGTTTTCACTCCGTCACGGAAGTGCTTCCCGCCGACATTTCACAACAGGAACTGGTGAAACTTATAGATGCCTTTAATAATGATGATAAAATCCATGGAATCCTGACCCAGCTTCCGCTCCCTTCGCATATCGATGAAGCAGCAGTTATCGAGTCGATTGACCCGAAGAAGGATGTGGACGGATTCCACCCTGTTAATGTCGGTAAACTTTTAATCGGATTGAATACCTTCCGTCCCTGTACGCCGGCAGGTATACAGGAGTTGTTGATTCGCAGCGGTATAGACCCGGCGGGGAAGCACGTTGTTGTCGTCGGCCGGAGTAATATTGTCGGGAAACCGATTGCGAATATCCTGGTACAAAAAAAAGAATGGGCGAATGCGGTCGTAACGATTTGTCATACCGGTGCAAAAGATTTATCTTACTATACCCGACAGGCAGATATCCTCGTTGCGGCTGTCGGCAGGGCAGAAGTGATCACGGGTGATATGCTGAAGGAGGGGGTTGTCGTTATTGACGTCGGGGTCAATCGCGTGGATTATCCCGAATCCGAGAAGGGTTATATACTCGTTGGTGACGTCCACTTTGAATCGGCTGAAAAAGTCGCATCGGCTATAACCCCCGTTCCCGGCGGTGTCGGTCCGATGACGATAGCGATGCTGCTTGCGAACACTTTGCAGGCGGCACGGCAGCAGGTGTCGGATTAGAAGATATTTTATTGAGTCCCCGGTTTCATGTTTCAGTATATTCAGTTTGAGATCTAAAAACACGATACCGGGGATTGCTTTTCCTACCATATTTGGGAATAATTTCCCAAAAAACTACTATTTTTAGAAGAAATCCAACCATTATTGCTTAATACTCTCCGTAACACATAAAAAAACTGGCACATTAATTGTTTGATTCTAGGCTATAACAAATAATATACCGTATTAATCTAATGAATGGATAAGGAAACTTATGAATATCGGTATAGTCAAAGAAAAATCAGAGTTTGAAAATCGTGTCCCGCTCACACCTTCCGGGGTCCATTCTCTTGTTCAACTTGGCGCACAGGTATATGTAGAGAAAGGAGCGGGTAGTGCAGGCCGGTTTATGGATGATGAATACGAAGAAGCCGGAGCTTCGATTGTCTACCATCCGGAAGAGGCTGTCGGAAGAGCGGATCTCTTACTTAAGGTTCTCCGGCCAACAATAGATGAACTTGAGTCGCTCCGTGAAGGCCAAAACGTGTTTTCATTTCTTCACCTGCCGGTTGCCGGTAAACAATATATTAAAAAACTCATTGATAAAAAAATCGGATCTATCGGATTTGAACTTGTCGAAGACAGGTCGACCCTGCCAATTCTTCATTCGATGAGCGAGATCGCAGGTGCAATGGCAATCCAGGTGGCCTCACGATATCTTGAGTCCACGCAGGGTGGGCGGGGTGTCATGCTGGGAGGTATTGCCGGAGTTCCGCCTTCGGCAGTTGTTATATTAGGCGCCGGAGTCGTCGGGATGACCGCAGCAGAAGAAGCACTTGGTGCGGGAGCGCAGGTTATCATCCTTGACATTGATGTTAACCGGTTACGCGATATGGAACATAGATTTCAACGCCGTGTGACGACAGCTGTGGCAAACCATTATAATCTTTCCAAAGCGGTTCAGTACGCCGACGTCTTTATCGGGGCTATTATGATCAAAGGTGAACGTGCACCCGTTGTGGTTACGGAAAATATGGTCAAGACTATGAAGTCGGGGGCTGTTATTGTTGATGTATCGATCGATCAGGGAGGTTGTGTTGAGACAAGCAGACCGACGAGCTTTGTTGAGCCGGTGTTTATAGCGCATGATGTGATCCACTATTGTGTCCCGAATATGCCCGCGGCGGTTGCACGAACGGCTACTAACGGTCTCAATAATGCACTACTCCCATACCTTGAGCACATCATAAAGAAAGATTTACAAAATACGATACGTGAATTCGAGGGTTTTCAAAAAGGTGTTTGCACTTTCGACGGGGCCTGTACGAATGCACATCTGGCGTCAATGTACGAATACGGTTTTACCCCGATCAACAAATTGATTACAAAGAAATAGGTTAAACGAATGTCCTGGATAGATAAATATAAAGATAAAATAATATCAATAGAAGAAGCAGCTCAACTGGTAAAAAGTAACAACATAATATTCCTGAGCGGAAATGCGGCGACACCCGGTACCTTTATCGAAAAGCTTGCAGCACGCAAGGATGAACTGGAAAATGTACAGGTTAATCACCTCCTGATGCTGGGCGATGATCCTTTAAGTGCTCCGGGAATGGAAAAACATTTCCGGCATAATTCGCTTTTCGTCGGGCCGGCTGACCGTGCCGCGGTGAATGAAGGAAGATCTGATTATGTACCTGTCTTCCTGTTTGAAATCCCGTCACTCTTTTTACGGCGACTCATTCCGATTAACTTTGCGTACATTCATGTTTCTCCTCCCGATGAGCACGGCTTTATGAGTTTTGGCGTGGAGTGTGTTGCATCGAAAGCTGCTGCGGAATCTGCCGACTTAGTCGTTGCACAGATAAATGAAAATATGCCGCGAACGCTCGGTGATTCTTTTTTACATATCTCGAGAGTACAAAAAATAGTTGAACACACTCAGGGAATTCCTATACTGAATAAGAAAGGATTTACCGATGTCGAGAAGAAGATCGGTGAATATATCGCCGATCTTGTCGATGACGGCTCCACTCTCCAGTTGGGTATCGGCGGTATTCCCGATGCTGTGCTTGCCGCATTGACACATAAGAAGGATCTTGGTGTGCATACCGAAATGGTATCCGACGGGATTGTGGAGGGAATCGAAAAGGGATTCATAAACAATAGGAAAAAAACTCTCCATCCCGGTAAAGTTATCGGAACGTTCGTTCTCGGTTCCCAGCGATTGTATGATTTTGTCGACAACAACCCTTACTTTGAAATACATCCGACGAATTATACGAACAACCCTTTCATCATTGCACAAAATGAAAATATGGTGGCGATTAACTCGGCGATTGAAATCGACGTGACCGGCCAGGTGTGTTCCGATTCAATCGGCACGCGGATATTCAGCGGATTCGGAGGCCAGGTCGATTTTATCCGGGGAGCAGCGTACTCGAAAGGCGGGAAACCGATTATCGCATTACCGTCTACTACGAAGAATGATACGATCAGTAAAATTACCATGCATCTGAAACCGGGAGCGGGTGTCGTTACCACCCGTGCAGATGTACACTATGTCGTAACCGAGTTTGGCGTTGCCTACCTGCACGGAAAAAATTTAAGACAGCGTGCACAGGAGCTTATCAATATTGCCCATCCCAATTTCAGGGATGAGCTGCTGCACTACGTCAAGCAACAGAAATATATGTAAAATTATTATTAAGTGATCGTTAGATGTTATATATACTTGTATGAAGGGGATAATGTGTTATGAAAAAAGTACAGGGCACGGTTGTCATTAAAGCCGATAGTTGTAAGGGATGTGCATTCTGTGTTGAGTTCTGTCCGACGGGAGCGTTACATCTCTCGGATAGCTACAATGCAAAAGGGTACCGGATACCCGAACTAATAGACGAAACCAAATGCACCGGGTGCGGATTGTGCGGTTTGTTCTGCCCCGATTTTGCAATTCACGGATTTATAATAAAAAAAGTCGCATAGGAGTTCCCAGTGAAGGCAGAAAAGAATGCGGTTCTGACCGGCGCACATTTTATCGATGGCGATCACGCAGCGTGTGAGGGGGCGATTGCCGCGGGCTGTAAGTTCGTTGCCGGTTATCCGATTACACCGTCTACCGAAGTCATCGAACGGATTGCGCTGCGTTTTCCGCTCGTCGGCGGAGTATTTATACAAATGGAAGATGAAATCGCTTCTTCCATAGCCATACAGGGAGCGGTGTGGGCGGGTAAAAAAGCCATGACCGTCACATCCGGCCCCGGTTTTTCGTTAATGATGGAACACATCGGGTATGCAGCGATTACCGAAACCCCGTGCGTGTTTATCAATGTGCAACGGAGCGGTCCGTCGACGGGGTTACCGACACTTCCGGCACAGGCAGATATGATGCAGGCACGGTGGGGGTCACACGGAGATTACGAAGTGATCGCCATTGTCCCGAATTCACCGCAGGAATGCTTCGATCTTACCATCCGCGCATTTAACCTTGCGGAAGAATATCGCGTCCCCGTGCTCGTGATGATGGATGAATGTGTAGGCCATATGACGGAAAAAGTAGTGATCCCCGAGGCAGATCAGATCGACATAGTGGAACGCAAATTTACGAAAAAACCTCCGGGGGAGTATAAGATGTTTGAGACGAACGAATCTATGGTGCCTGAAATGATCAAAGTCGGAGACGGATACCGGATGCATCTTACCGGTCTCACACATGACGAACGCGGGTATCCGGCTATGTCGCCGAAGGTCCAGCAGAAAATGCTCCGACGGCTGGTTGATAAAATTCTCCTCAACGAAGAGAAAATAAGGCACATTGAGGAAGATGAGGTGGAAGGTGCCGATATTGTGGTTATTTCTTATGGCATTACATCAAGAGTTGTATTGCCCGCCATCAAGAAGGCCAGAGAAGATGGTTTAAAAGTCGGTCACATCCGGCTTTTGACCGTGTGGCCGTTCCCCGAAGCATACATTCGTGATCTTGCCAAACGGGTGTCGGCTTTTGTCGTACCTGAGTTGAACCTCGGTCAGATAGTACACGAAGTAGAGAGGTGTGCTGCAGGTCATGCGGTCACACGGCTTGTTCCGCACGCGGGGGGAGCCGTACACGAACCGGTAGATATTTACGATGCAATCAAAGGAGTGCTCGAACATGCATGAACAACAGACAGCAACAGCGGAAGTGCCGGAAGTTAAAAATCCGGTAGAATCATTATTACGAATGGACAGGATGCCGCATATCTGGTGTCCAGGATGCGGAATAGGCACGACGGTCAACTGCTTTGCGCGTGCACTGGAACAATCAAAGGTGGATCTTGATAAAACGGCTATCGTGTCAGGCATCGGCTGCACGGGACGGGTTGCCGGCTACCTGAACCTCGATTCATTTCATACCACGCACGGCAGAGCAATTCCGTTTGCAACGGGATTAAAACTCGCCAATCCGGATTTGAAAATTGTTGTCTACAGCGGTGACGGTGATCTCTTTGCTATCGGCGGAAATCATTTTATCCATGCCGCAAGACGCAACGTCGATATGACGGTAATTTGCGTCAACAATCTGATCTACGGCATGACGGGCGGACAGGTTGCACCGACAACACCGGTTACCGCGAAAGGAACAACATATCCATACGGGAGCTACGACCCGCCGTTCAATTTGCCATTTCTTGCAGATTCGAGCGGAGCAGTTTATGTTGCACGATGGACGGTCTATCATGTCCACCACGTAACGAAGGCAATAAAAGAAGCCATACTGCACCGCGGTTTCTCTTTTGTTGAGATCATATCGCCATGCCCGACGCTCTACAGCAGACGTAATCGTCTGGGCGACGGTCTCGATCAAATGAAATTTTATCAGGAAAACAGCGAGATAAGGCATGGTGCGAATACAAAAGATGTCGATATAGATTTCCAGAAAAAGATCATTGTCGGGAAATTTGTCGAGCGTGAACGTAAAACATACCGGCAATTGATGAACGAACATCTGACAAGCGTATTCGGTGAACAATATACTAAATATGAGGGATAAATATGGCACGTACTGAAGTTAGGATTGCAGGCTTCGGTGGACAGGGAGTGATCCTCAGCGGGTATATCTTCGGTAAAGCCGCCTCCCTGTTTGACGATAAATATGCGACTTTGATTCAAAGTTTCGGACCGGAGGCGCGCGGTAGTGCTTGCAGCGCCCAGGTAATCATCTCGGATGCATTGATCGATTATCCATATATCCGAAAACCCGATATAAATGTGGTTATTTCTCAGGAAGCATATACCAAGTATGGTAATGATCTGAAAACGGGCGGCATCCTCATTACCGAAGAAAATATGGTATCCGTCGGTAACGGTGCATTAGCGCAATACGAGCATTATACCGTTCCGGCAACACAGATAGCCGATCAGCTCGGCAGGCGTATTGTGATGAATATGGTAGTTGTAGGTTGCTTTACTGCGGTCACCGGCTTACTCAAAAAGGATGCTGTACGCAAAGCGGTCGAGGACTCCATCCCGAAAGGGACAGAAGAGTTAAATCTTAAAGCATTCGAAGCGGGATATAATCACGGATTGAAGTTAAAGACAGAACGGATCGGTATTGGACAATAAAACAGAGGTGAGGAGATGAAAAAATATCCAAAATTTGTACAGTTAAAGAACCGGGAGCAGGTGATGCTGCGTCTCATGGTACCCGAAGACGGAGAGAAATTACTTGAGTTCTTTAAAAATTTGCCCCCGGATGACCGCCTTGTACTTCGACACGACACGACCGATCCCGGCGTCATTAAACGATGGGTACAAGAAATCGATTATGATAAAGTCTATCCGGTTCTGGCAGAACATAAGAATAAAATAATCGGTGATGCTACGCTTCATATGAAACGCTTCGGATGGCAGCGTCATATCGGCGAGATAAGGATAGTTGTAGCGAAAGAATTCAGGGGGCAGGGACTCGGGAGAGTATTAATACACGAACTGCTTGAGAAAGCCGCCGGCGTCGGATTACACCACATTCAACTGTCATTCGTCGAAACGCAGGCACGGGAAATGAAAATATTCGAACGAATGGGATTCAGAAAGATAGCAACCCTACCGAAATATGTTATCGATGTTACCGGTCAGGAACACGATCTCATCATTATGACAACACGCGTATCAGATATATGGAATAAACTGGAGGAACTCATCCAGTCGACGGAGATGGATATTATACGCGGCGTCCAATAATATTGAAAATACAAGTATAAATCAGTATATTTATAGCTTACGAATCAAGACTAAAAAATTTGCTTGCCCAATTCTTAATTCGTAACTCGTAATTCACATTGCTGGCGTAGCTCAGTTGGTAGAGCAGTTGATTCGTAATCAACAGGTCACCGGTTCAAGTCCGGTCGCCAGCTCAGGAATGCTTGTATACCACACGCCGCCGAATCCTTAAAAAACTGTTCTTTTTCTCGGAACAAACAGGGAGGGAATTGTGAAACTGAATAGGTTATCCGGAGTTATATTTTCTATTTGCATCATACTCCAGGTGGTTTACCCACAGACAACCCCGTATCACATTAATCCTGTCTTCGGAACAGAATTATCTGCTCTTCCTCAGCCGCCATACCGGTTCGGGGAAATTCCAATAGATCAACTCCTGATGAAGGAATACCCTGCGGATACAAGTGCTTCGGCTCTGGTACTATTCGATTTTGGAAGTGTCTACATCGATGGGGATCAGAGTGTCGTGTATCAGAGACACCGCAGAATAAAAATCCTGACTCCCGAAGGCGTCAGATGGGCATATCACGAAATTCCATATCAAACACGACCTATCTCGCAATATGTGCGCGGTATAGAAGGTATGACGGTCATCTTACCTTCATCCGGATCCGAAAGAATTTACCAACTGGATCCGTCAAATATAATTGTTGAAGAAATATCATCCGACAAGAGTAAGATTCAATTGAAATTACCTGCCCCCGAACCCGGTGCCGTCATTGAATACCGGTATGAGATCGTCTCCGAAAACCCGACACAATTGCAGTACTGGGACTATCAGACTACCTCTGAATTGAAGCGCGGCTCGCCGGTCGAATACAGACATGATATCATCGCCGACCAACCGGGCCTGGTTCCCGACTGGGCATTCCAGACATCCGAACCGGTTTTGTGGAGTGAATATAATTTGCGGATTCCGGAATTTCTCGAATATGCGTATGTTGTAAGCAGCAATCAGCCGTTTCATAGCAGCACATCCGTGGAGTATTATGACGGTCCGTCGCGATTTCATCGCGGCAAAGCTTTCCGATGGGTCAGGAAAGATATGCCTGCAATCCGCGAGGAACCGTTTATAACAACGATGCAGGATTATGTATCGAAAATAAACTTCCAGCTGGCGGCCTGGTATCATCCTCAGGGAATGCGCATCCAGGTCCTCGATACGTGGCCGGAGCTTGTTGACAGACTGGTAAGAGTGCGGGAACTCGGCGGTCAGATCTCTCCCCGCCGGTCAATCAGGCGCATCACATCGTCTCTCACCGACACTCTCTCCAATCCGGCGGACATACTTGAGTTACTCTATGATTATGTGAGAACAACGGTGGTGTGGAATGGTGAATACGCTCTTTTCACTTCCGACCGGGTCGACCGGATCCATGACAGAAAATCAGGCAACAGTGCCGATATTGCGTTACTTCTCATCAGTATGCTGCAAGCCGCAGATCTTGATGCTCATCCGTTACTACTCAGCACCCGAGATAACGGAAAAATACAAAATATGTATCCGATGCGGGATCAGTTTAATCACGTTATCGCATATGTGGAGATAGACGGAGATGTTTATCTCCTGGATGCGACAAATCCTCTTTATCCGGTTAATGTGCTTCCGTATAACACGCTCAATGAGAGAGGACTCCTTATGAAACGCGGTGAAATTACATGGGTGCCGCTCGAACCTTCGGTGAAATATGCAAGAAATATATCGGGAACAGTGGATCTTTATAATGATGCAAGACTGTCGGCACGAATCCACGTGTCGGATGACGGATATGCAGCGGTATCCACGAGACGGATGTTACACAATGAAGGAGAGATTGCATTCATACAATCGCTTTTAGGTAATCAGGAAATTACCATTACCGTGGATTCATTAACATTCAGGGGAGATGAAAAAATATATGATCCTCTTGAATCCTATATAGTGTTTTCGTCTGATGATCACATGTTCACCGATGACAGCCTGCTATACCTGCAGCCCACGCTGATGGCAGGAATTACAGATAATCCTTTCACCGCGGCAAGCCGTACATATCCGGTTGATTTCGCTTTTTTGCGTGAATCATCACTTCATATCGATATCAGTGTTCCCGATGAATATGAGATCGTTGCATTGCCGCAATCGGTTGATTTAAGTCAACGTGACGGAAGCACGCTATATACACGGGAAGTCACTTTCCGGGACGGAGTGATATCCTTTCAGAGGACCTTCGCAATCAATAAAACACTTTTTAGTCCCGCCGAATACAGGCGATTAAGGGGCTTCTTCAATCAGGTTGTTGCTATGGAATCTGAGCAGATTGTACTTGGCAGGAAAGGCGACTCTGAGGCCATCGAAAGGAACTAATAACCTTCAAACCGGTGTTCTATTCACCATCGTACGGAATCATCGCTTAATAATTAATTAATCATTTCGTACTACGTATATTTTAATACATCGGAGGATAAACTCATGAAAGTGCTTGTCATAGGAGGTACCGGTACAGTCGGTTCGCAGGTCGTGCAGGAGTTGCTCAAACAAAATGCAGAGACATACGTTCTTACACGAACCGAAGCAAATGCGAAAAAGCTTCCCGGCGGGGTAAAAGCCGTTATCGGTGACCTGCTCATACCAAACGACGTAAAAAAAATCTTTAATAACATAGATAGTGTCTTTCTATTGAACCCGGTCGGGAATACCGAGGCAAGCGAGGGCTTATTCGCGGTGAACGGCGCTCGTATGGCGGGTGTGAAGCGGATAGTCTATATGTCGGTTCACAAACTGGATGACTGGATTCATCTTCCGCACTTCGGTTCAAAACTTCCGATCGAATTGGCGATTAAAGACTCAGGGATTCCTTATACGGTTCTTCGTCCGAATAATTTTTATCAGAATGATTACTGGTTCAAGGACGCTCTACTGCAATACGGAGTATATCCTCAGCCTCTCGGCGATGTTGGCGTTTCACGTGTGGATGTTGCAGATATTGCAGAAACGGCGGCCATAACCCTTACACAGGACGGGCACGAGGGAAAAACTTATAATCTTGTCGGTCCGGATGCCCTGACGGGAGCTCAGGTTGCTGCGATATGGAGCGAAACTCTTGGAACAACCATTACGTATGCCGGCAACGATCTCGATTCGTGGGAACAACAATTTCTGCAATTTTTACCCGATTGGATGGTGTTCGATTTCAAACTTATGTATGAGTGTTTTCAGCGGGATGGCTTTCTGGCGACGCAGGAGGATATAGATATCCAGACAAAGTTGCTGGGACACGCTCCCCGAAAGTTTTCCGATTTCACAAAAGCTACTGCCAAAATATGGAAAGCAGCTCAGTAATTACATCACTACATTCATAAAGGGACGGGTACTAGTATCAACCGGATATTTAATACCTCTCCCTTTTTTATTATATCGTATCCTATGAAAATTATCGACCTTACTCATACTATTGAACCGGGTATGCCTGTCTATCCGGGCACCGAACCTCCGGTCATCCGCCGGGCGAATACTATCGAGACAGACGGTTTCCTGGAACATAAAATTACGATGTTCTCTCATACCGGGACGCACATAGATGCTCCTTCGCATATATTGAAAAACGGCCGGACATTGGATGCATATAATGCTGAATTTTTTATCGGAACCGGTTATATACTTGATACACGAAAGGGAAACGGACGAGAAATAACAAAAGAACTATTGATCAAGCACGGGGATGTAATCAAAGAATCGGATTTTTTACTCATCAATACGGGCTGGAGTAACAATTGGGGAGGCGATACATATTTTTCGAGTTACCCCGTCCTCGATACGGATGCAGCGGTTTGGCTCACGGAACAGACCAGATTGCGCGGTATCGGTATCGATGCAATTTCTTTCGATAGTGAGACCGGTAACGACTTCCCTGTTCACAATATTCTTCTCGGAGCCGGCAAATTGCTCATAGAAAATCTGACCAACCTGGAGAACCTCGGGCAAAACAAGTTCCGGTTTCTATGTCTGCCTTTGAAAACTCGGCAGGCTGACGGAGCACCGGTAAGAGCCGTTGCGCTCATCGAATAATTATTTAAACCGTCTCCGGATTATCCGGGTTTTTCACACAATTCCGTCAGTACTCCGTTTGTCGACTTCGGATGGAGAAACGCAATGCGGAAGTTTTCGGCTCCTTCCCGGGGTTCGCGGTCAATCAACCGGAGGCCTTTTGATTCGGCTTCACGCAATGCACCGGGGAGATCGTCGACTGCGTATGCAATGTGATGTATTCCTTCTCCGCGCTTTTCAATAAATTTCGCGATCGGACCTTCGGGTGAAGTGGATTCAAGTAATTCGATTTTTGTATCGCCGATTTTAAAGAATGCGGTCGTAACTTGCTGATCTTCAACCTCCTCCATTTTGTAACATTGTACTCCCAGGACTTCTTCATAAAACCTGATCGACTTTTTAAGATCTTTAACCGCTATTCCGATATGTTCAATTTTTTGGATTTTCATAGCATTCAATATTTCCACTTTCCAATTTCTGATTTCCTATTTCCTATTTCACAAAGTAACCTGCTCTTCATATTCACCGAAAACCTCGCGAAGCGTACCGCATATTTCACCGATGCTCGCATATCCCCGCACCGAGTCAAGGATGAACGGCATCAGATTATCGCTCCCTTCGGCCGCCTTTTTCAGAGCAGCGAGTTTTTGATGAACCGTGGTGTTATCGCGTTCATTACGGATTTTATGTAAGAAATGAATTTGTTCTTCCTGCTGTTTCAGGTCAACCTGATGTATATCTTCAACCGGGGGTTCATCCACCTGATACGTATTAATTCCGACGACAAACCTTTCTCCCGATTCAAGTTCCCGGTTAAACTGATACGCGGATTTTTGAATTTCACGCTGTACATATCCGCTTTCAATAGCTTGTGTCATACCGCCGAACGAGTCGATTTGTTTTATGTATTCCTCCGATGCCTGTTCGATCGTATCGGTCATTGCTTCAACGTAGTATGATCCGGCAAGAGGGTCGATGGTGTTGATCAGACCGCTTTCGCAGGCGACAATCTGTTGAGTGCGCAAGGCTACTCGTGCAGACTGCTCGGTAGGGAGGGCAAGTGCTTCATCGCGCGCATTTGTATGCAGACTCTGCGTGCCTCCCAGAACCGCGGCAAGTGATTGTATCGTAACCCGTACTATGTTGTTATCGATTTGCTGCGCGGTAAGTGTCGAACCGGCGGTTTGCGTGTGAAACCGCATGATCCATGATTTCGGATCTTTCGCCCCGAACCGTTCTTTCATAATACGCGCCCATAATCTTCGGGCGGCACGGTATTTGGCAACTTCTTCGAGCAGATCGTTGTGCGCGTTAAAGAAAAATGACAAGCGTCCGGCAAATTTGTCAATATCCAGCCCGGCATCGAGCGCAGCCTCAACGTATGCTATGCCGTCTGCGAGTGTAAAACCGACTTCCTGTGCCGCGGTTGAACCCGCTTCACGAATGTGATATCCCGAAATTGAAATAGTGTTCCAGCGCGGTACTTCTTTCGCACAGTATTCAAATATATTTGTGATTATTCTCATCGATGGTTTAGGAGGGAAGATATACGTACCGCGCGCTATGTATTCTTTCAATATATCGTTCTGGATAGTTCCGCCGATTTTATCTTTCGGTATACCCTGTTTTTCGGCGACGGCAATGTACAGTGCGAGCAGTACCGATGCGGGTGCATTGATTGTCATCGATGTAGTTACCTTGTCAAGCGGAATATCGTTCAGCAATATCTCCATATCCGCGAGTGTATCTATCGCAACACCGACTTTCCCGACCTCCCCGTTTGCCATCGGATGATCGCTGTCGTAACCGATCTGCGTCGGCAGGTCGAACGCGACCGAGAGTCCCGTTTGCCCCTGTGACAGGAGATACCTATATCTCTTATTCGATTCAGACGCAGTGCCGAAACCGGCATATTGTCTCATGGTCCATAACCGGCCGCGATACATCGTGGATTGTACACCCCGTGTATACGGATATTCACCCGGGTATCCTATCCGGTCATTATATTTATCGGCATCGACATCGAGCGGCGTGTACAACGGTTTAACCGGTTCGAACGACGCCGTGGTGAACGTCTGCTGTCGTTCGGGATTTTTATTGATCGACTTTTCGTACGTGTTCTTTTCCCATGTACGGTATGCGGCCTGGATTTTTTCCCTGAGTTCTTTTAATGATGACATTATATATCCTGTATGTATTCAGATCAAATAATTTTTAAATATAGCCACAAAAAATATAAAAGACTACATTATTATTGAAATCATTCAACGTTCAATGTATGTATGAATTCTATCATCTTTGCCGTTACGAGATCTCTTGCCTGAAAATGAGGGACGTGTCCGCAACCGGGAATCATGAATTTTTCGGATTCACCGCTTACGTTGTTAACAATAGCATCGACCTGTTTCTCGGTGCCGTATTCGTCTTCTGTTCCCTGTATAATCAACGACGGTGCAGTAATACTTTTTAATTCATTCACTATGTTCCAGTCTCTGAATTCGGGTGAAAGCCAGGTGTGTGCCCATCCGTAAAAAACCGCATCGGTCTTATCGCTGTGATATTTTGTGAGACTTTTTTTCAGAGAGCCTGACTCATACATTTCGACCGCGTTTTCTATCCCCGTAATGCTTATATCTTCAAGAAATACATGTGCTGCCTCGGAGATGACACCGACTGTCTTTTCAGGAAAATGTGCTGTATAGAGGAGGGCAATGCTTCCGCCGTCGCTGTGACCGATGAAGAGCGGTTTGTCGATGGCATTCTTTTCCAGGAACAACGGAAGATATTTCAATGCTTCTTCGTGTAAATATCCCGGTGTCCGGTGCTGGGGCAGAGGATCGGAATTTCCATGACCGCGTCTGTCATAAACAACTCCGGTTAAACCTGTTTCGGTGCAGAGCTGTTCAGGAATGTCACGCCACATTCTGATGGATCCGAGTCCCTCATGAAGAAAGACAAGCACGGGGGATGTCCTGTGTTTCCTGCCGTATATCCACCTCATAGCAAGACGATTGGATTGAATGGTGATGAAAGATTCTTCTATCCGCAGCAAATCTATTTCTCCAGCCATATCTGTTTCATATGATGAAATTCATCCCGGGTTAACTTCGGGGTGTTGTAATGACCGGCCTGCTGTCTCTGACGGAATGCTTCAAATAAGGAAACGGCGCATGCCACCGATACGTTAAGACTCTGAATCATACCGAGCATGGGTATCTGGAAGGCACCGTCTGCTTTTTCCGCTGCCTGATCGGAGACCCCGCGATGCTCATTGCCGAAGACCAGTGCGACCTTTTTTGTCAGATCGAGATCATATAACGACAGCGAATCTTGCGTGATACGTGTTGCAAAAATTAAAAATCCACGCTCATGTAAAAAATCGTAGCAGGCATCGACCGATTGGTGTTTCTTCCGTTCGATCCATTTTTTCGCGCTCGCCGAACTTTTTGTCCCGATATCGGGAAAAGAGTTGAGCGTATACAGCAGGTGTACCTCTTTTATACCAATCGCATCGCAGGAGCGGAGTATCGCGCTCACGTTATGCGGATCATGTATGTCTTCAAGAACGACCGTTAAATCCGGCTGTTTTCGTGATAAAACCTTTTCTATTTTCTCTGTTCTGCGTTCAGTCGGCATTTTATATACGATAATATAGTTGAGAAATCTTGATTATAATCCCGGGGTTTATTAAATTTACAAAGATTTTTTTATTTTGTGAAAAGATTAGTATAAAATTTTTCCGGAAATACTTTTTTGCATAGAACATATCCTACAGTCTATTATGATTATTACATTCCTTTTTATCGATGTTTTGCCGTCCGATATTGTGGCTGAGGCGGGGAAATACTAGATGGTCGCAGTATTGTGGGTCGTTTTTATACCCTTTTTATTCGCGCTCTTAACACCTTTGGTCCAAAGAATCGCAGGTGACAGGATAGGTATATGGGGTATTATTTCTTCTCTTCTGACATTTGGCGGTGTGCTTTCACTGGCGAATTATGCATTCGGAGATGAGCCATTATATGTATTTTATGAATGGGCACCGACACTCGGACTCTCTTTCGGTTTCTACGTCGATGGACTAAGCTGGCTGTTCGCATTTCTTATTTCAGGTATCGGCGTTCTGATTAATATCTATGCGTACTGGTATCTGCATAAACCGGATCCGTTCGGACGCTTCTTTGCCTATCTTCTATTCTTCATGGGGTCGATGCTAGGCCTGGTGCTATCATCGAATCTTATCATTCTGATTATTTTCTGGGAACTAACGACGATCAGCTCTTTCCTGCTGATCGGGTTCTGGCATCATACCGAGCGTGCCCGCTACGGAGCCGTGAAATCCATCCTTGTGACATCGGTCGGCGGTCTGGCAATGATAGGCGGAACCGTACTGTTAACGGTGATTGCGGGTACATCCGAGATACCCGAACTGATCGCAAAAGCCGGAATGATCCAGGAACATGCTTTGTTTTTCCCGATACTGCTGTTGATACTACTCGGTGCATTCAGCAAGTCTGCACAATCTCCGTTTCATATTTGGTTACCCGATGCAATGGAGGCACCGACACCCGTCAGTGCGTTTCTCCATTCGTCGACTATGGTCAAGGCAGGCGTGTTTCTCATTGCGCGAATCCACCCGGTGTTCAGCGGGAGAGAAGAGTGGACACTGCTTGTTGCAACGGTCGGTTTGATCACCATGGTGCTTGCCGCATACTATGCCCTGCGTAAAGTCGATTTGAAAGCAATCCTCGCGTACTCAACAGTGAGTCAGCTTGGATTGATGATAATGGCTCTCGGATTTGCCGATGTACTCGGTGCAAAGGCGACTGCATTCCATATTATGAATCACGCTGCCTTCAAAGGTATGCTCTTTCTTGTCGTCGGCATCATTGATCATGAAACGGGGACACGAGACATTACAAAATTACGGGGCTTGCGTTTTACGATGCCGAAGACTGCCGTACTCGCGTTTATTGGTGCGTTTGCGTCCGCGGGTATACCGCTCTTCAACGGGTTCGTCAGCAAAGAATTAATATTCGAAGCGGCATATGATCAGATAGGGATAGCGCCCTGGATGTCGGTATTTCCGGTCTTTGCCGTTATCGGGAGTGCATTGACGTTTGCGTATTCCATGAAAATTTTCTTCAGTGTTTTCTTCGGTGAAGAATCGAAAGTATTGCCGAAACATCCGCACGATCCGCCGCTCGGTATGTTGTTTTCACCGGGACTTCTCGCAGCAATTACCGTTATTGTCGGTATTATGCCGTTTGTTGCAGAGAATCTTGTAAATGCTGCTACTTCAGCCATTACTCAAACGACGACGGATTTCTATCTCACGCTCTGGCATGGTTTCACTCCGGCACTATGGATGAGTGTCGTAACGGTCGCAATCGGTTTATTGTTGTATTCCCGAAAAGCATTGTTACAGGTGATGCACTCGAAACCGCCGTTCGGATTGACGGTCAACGCGATGTACGATTGGTGGTATCCGAATATTATGGTCGGCGCTGAAAAGTTGATAGGAGTATTCCAGAGCCGGAAACTTCGCTTCTATTTTATGTATATACTCGGCATGATCGTGGTTTTATGCGGATGGGTTCTCATACGTGATGATCATTTCAGATTTATACCTCACGATCTCTGGATGGCCGAGACATATGAATACATCGTTGCGGTCGCATTTATTCTTGCAACGATCGGAGTAGCCGTATTTCGAAGCAGGTTAGCCCGCGTGATCTCCCTCGGTGTGGTCGGCTATCTTCTTTGTGCCATTTTTATTATACTCCGTGCACCCGATCTCGCGCTGACGCAGTTACTGGTTGACGTTGTGACCGTTATTTTATTCGTTCTGGTAATATATTTCCTTCCGCAATTAAAAACTGAAAAAGAGCGGTTTTCAGTCAATATCCGTGACCTGCTTGTATCGGTTATAACCGGCGGATTTGTGACGGTCTTTGTTCTTGCCGCATATTCACACCGGTATACGACAACGATCGCGGAATACTTCCTGGAGAACAGCTACAAACTTGCGGGAGGTACGAATGTTGTCAATGTCATCCTGGTAGATTTCAGGGCATTCGATACGCTCGGAGAGATCATCGTGCTGGCTATTGCGGGTCTGGGGGTCTATGCCCTTGTTCGGCTGGGGATCCGGCGAAAGCAAAAGGAGGATAGTGTATGATCAGTCTGATTCTAAACCGCATTGCGCGGGTTGTGGTTCACATAATATTGTTGTTTTCGATTTTTATGCTGTTCAAGGGACACAATGAACCGGGCGGCGGTTTCATTGCCGGTCTGATGGCAGCGGTTGC
Organism: Bacteroidota bacterium; assembly: GCA_007131635.1. Taxonomy (GTDB): domain Bacteria; phylum Bacteroidota; class Ignavibacteria; order T3Sed10-11; family T3Sed10-11; genus T3Sed10-11. Next base: position 26,980 of record SLQE01000218.1, read on the forward strand.
AATTGTACTTATATATATCACGTACGATCTGAAAACCGTGAAGAAGCTGATGCCGGTCTCTTACCCGGCAATGATTGCTCTTGGTTTGTTCTTTGCCGCGGGAACCGGTCTTGGAGGGGTGATGCTGGGATATCCTTTCCTTACACAAACATTTGATTATTTTCATATCCCGTTGATAGGAGAGATTGAGCTTGCTACCGCACTGAGTTTCGACATCGGTGTGTTTCTGGTCGTTGTCGGTGCTACATTGCTTATCATCTCGACACTAGGAGAGGGGTCAAAATGATAGGTTTACTCGCGATAATCATAGGCGTACTCGTTGCAACCGGGACATATTTAATACTGAAGAAAACTGCCTTCAAGGTAGCGCTGGGGATGGTGTTGTACGGTCAGGCGGCGAATGTATTGATAATAACAATGGGGGGAGTCAAAACAGGTGCCCCTCCGATTCTCCTGGGTGAGGACGGAATCGTGTATACCGATCCACTCGTTCAGGCGCTCATACTAACTGCTATTGTCATCGGGTTTGGTGTTACCTCATTTTTGCTTGTGCTCGTATACAGAGCGTATCAGGCACACGATTCCGACAATGTAGATCTTTTTGAGGGAGCAGATGACAAGTAATCTGGTGGTATATCCGATTTTAATTCCGCTTGTCGCGGCGATCATTCAGTTGTTCTTCGCGAAGAATACGTACGTACAACGGGCGCTCGGTGTAATATCGTCCGCTCTCGTTCTCGTCGTTGTTGTCTACTTATATCAGCTGGTCCGGATCGAGGGTATACAGGTCTATGAAATGGGCAACTGGTACGCACCGTTCGGCATTGTCATCGTTGCCGATCTGCTTGCATGTTTTATGCTCTTCCTCTCCGCGCTTGCATCGCTTGCGATGTCGGCATACTCGCTCGCTGATATAGATAAGGACAGGGAGAAGTTCTTCCACTTTCCGCTCTTTCAACTTCTGTTGATGGGTATAAATGGTGCGTTTCTAACCGGCGATATTTTCAATCTTTTCGTAATGTACGAAGTCATGCTGATGGCTTCTTATGTGTTGTTGTCGCACGGCAGTGAGGCAAGACAGCTTCGGGGTTCATTACATTATGTAATGATCAATCTGTTCGGTTCGACGTTTTTCCTGTTTGGAGTCGGATTACTGTACGGAATCACCGGGACGCTCAATATGGCGGATATTGCCGTCGCGGTACAAACTGCCGACCCCGAAACACAATCGATGCTCACGGCAATTTCGATGATGTTCTTTGTGGTATTCGGCGTTAAGACCGCTCTGGTACCGCTATTCTTCTGGATGCCGGACGCATATCCGCAGCCGCCGGTCGCTACCGCGGCAATGTTTGCGGCGATTATGACGAAAGTCGGTGTGTATTCGATTACCCGAACCTTTACCCTGATGTTTCCGGGCGATGAGTTTACGCTTACCGTCATCAAGGTCGTTGCCGTTTCCTCGATGCTGATCGGTGTACTCGGAGCTATCGCGCAGACGAATTTCAGACGGCTTCTCGCTTTCCACAGCGTGAGTCAGGTCGGATTTATGGTGCTCGGAGTCGGATTCTTCACACCGATGGGATTAGCCGGGTCGATTTATTTTGTCATGCACCATAGTATGATCAAGTCATCGCTGTTCCTGTGTTCGGGTATCGCGGAGCGGCTGACGGGGAACCGTGATATTAAAAAGATGGGCGGCATAATCGAAGGGCATCCGTTCTACAGTGCGCTTTTCCTTGTCGCGGCATTCTCGCTCGCCGGATTACCGCCTTTCAGCGGCTTCTTTGCTAAACTTATTCTGCTGTTTGCAGGCGCCGAGTCGCAGGAATACATCTATATCGCGGCAATACTGGTCGGCGGATTCCTCACGCTCTTCTCTATGGTAAAGATCTGGCAGCTTGCCTACTGGGGCAAACGCGAGCCGAAATTCAATACCGTCAACGTCGGATCGTTTGTATGGGGAATTATTATTCTGGTCGGTATGTCGATTGTGCTTGCCATTATGGTACAGCCCGTGTATGATATGGTACACGAAGCTGCCGAACAACTTTTGGATCCTTCGCAGTATATAGAAGCGGTATTAACAAAAGGATCACAATAAGGACAGGACTATGAAAATTTCCCGTATAGCTTTTCACATTCTGCTGGCACTCATTTGGTGCATGATGCACAATAGTCTTCATCCGGTTACCTTTATTGTCGGCTATTTACTTGCATGGGCAAGCACGTCTCTCTTTCGTGTCCTGACTAAATATAATCCTTTCCGGATGAATATCTGGGAAGGTATAAAATTATTCTTTGTTTTTTTGAAAGAGATGATCATCGCGAATATACAGATCGCGTATATTATCATTAGTCCGGCAATGAACATACGCCCCGGATTCATCGAGTATCCCCTCGATATCCGGAATGACGGAGCGATTGTTTTACTCGCGAATATGATTTCATTGACACCGGGTACGCTCAGTGTTGATATTTCATCCGACAGGAAATACATATATGTGCATGCAATGGTTATGGAAACTCCGGACAAGTTGAAGGAACAGATAAAACATACCTTCGAGCGCAGAATACAGAAAATGCTCGGTGCATACGCAGGAGAACTATCATCATGATGGAAACACTGACATTTATAATTCTGATAATCATTTCTCTTTCCATAGCACTGTGCATGATTCGGGTCTATAAAGGACCGACAACACCCGACCGTGTCATAGCGCTCGATACCGTTGCAGTGAATGTCCTTGCATTTATTACGGTCCTCTCCATGCATCTGAATACTGAAATGTTTTTTGATGCTGTGCTGGTCATTGCTGTTATCGCATTTGTCGGAACCATAGCAATTGCGAAGTATTTAATGAAGGGAGATATAATAGAATGAGTATCAATGACATTGTCGTAAGTTTCTTCCTGCTCGTCGGCATCTTTTTTATCATAACCGGTACGGTGGGATTATTACGTCTCCCGGATTTCTATAACAGAATACATGCTCCGACAAAAGCCACGACACTTGGTGTGAGCAGTATTATCCTCGGAGCCATTATTCATTTCTACGGAGTGCTTCCGGATGCCGGATTTAAAGAATTGCTCGCTATTCTCTTTATTTTTCTCACCGCACCGGTCGGAGCACATATGCTTGCAAAAGCGGCTTATCACTCAAAAGTCGAAATATGGAAGCATACCATCATCGATGAGCGTGCAGGAAAACGGGTGATCGGCGAGGAATTGCTCCCCCGGGAAGAAGTTCTCGAGCAAAAGGAAGAAGAACGCAATCCGGATTGATGCCCTTGTGGACTGATGCCTTTGACCGGTAGGGCTTGACTTTTATCCCGTAGTTTCCGATTCTTATGGACTACCACACAAACACAAAGGAGGTCCCCCTATGCCTTACCAGACCGTCTGTCGTTTCTGTGTGAGCGGTCTGCTCACATTGATATTTTTACTGATTCCGATACAAGCCCAACAAACCTATCAATTACCGCCGCAGGAAATAGTCGATATTCTCGATGCACCGCCGTTACCGGTTACCCGCATCAGCCCCGACGGTGTCCATATGCTATTTATGTATCGGGAGTCGATGCCCACAATCGAAGATCTGGCTATAGCATACATAAATCTTGCCGGCTTCAGGGTCGATCCGCAACGAAATATCAGGTATTCACCGATGGCAAGGCTCTATGCCCTGCAGATCAAGAATATAGAAACCGGCGTTGAACATGATATACAGGTTCCGGAAAATGCAAATATCGGAGCGGTTGACTGGTCTGCCGACGGTACGATGATATATTTCACCCACATTACAGATGAAGGAATGGAATTATGGGTGTCCGAGATTGCCACGGGGCAATCGCAACGCATACCCGATGTTTTGATAAATAACGTATACGGCAGACCGCTTCAGTGGATGCCGGGTGAAAATATCATTCTGGCACAAAGCGTTCCCGAAGGCAGAGGCCCCACTCCTGCTTTATCACCCGTTCCAACCGGACCGATTGTACAGGAATCCGACGGAACACCTTCCCCCGTGAGAACCTATCAAAATCTTCTCACCGGCCCCGACGACGAACAATTGTTCGATTACTATGCAACCTCTCAATTACTATCGATTGACATAACGGAAAATATTATTACTGAACTCGGAGAACCTGCGATTTTTCAAAATGTATCCCCGTCGCCGGACGGGAAATTCATTCTTGTCTCCCGGGTCGTGAAACCATACTCTTATCTTGTACCGGCATTTCGTTTCCCGACGGATGTTGAGGTATGGTCGCGAACAGGTGAGTTGGTTGCACACCTCGCATCGATACCTCTGGCGGAAGAAATTCCCTTGTTCGGTGTTGTACAGGGCCCGCGAAATCACAGCTGGGTGAATACCGATGATGCCCGCCTTATGTACATCGAAGCACTTGACGAAGGCAACCCGCGTATCGAAGCGGATCACAGGGACAGGGTTATGGTACTCGATTATCCGTTTGAAGGCAATGCACGGGAATGGACAAGAACCGGCTATCGTTATGCTGGTATTGTCTGGGGAGAAGGTATTGCGATCCTGAATGAGTATGACAGACCGAAAAGCCATCTCCGCAGTTGGTTGCTGCAACCGTCCGAGCCGGATGCCGCCCCGGTGTTACTCTACGATCGCGACCCGCAAGACAGATACAAGGACCCCGGTTCTCCTGTTATGACATTTGACAGCCGCGGCAATCCAAGGATGCTTCATTCATCCGACGGAAACAGTATTTATCTCACGGGTCAGGGTGCATCTCCGGTCGGCGATCGTCCGTTTCTGGATAAACTCAATTTATTGACAAAAGAGACAAGGCGGCTCTGGCAAACCGGTGACGATCATTATGAATTCGTTGTCGACCTGCTCGATCCCGATGCGGAACGCATCATCACGCGGCGGGAAACACGCACGGAGCCTCCAAATTATTATATACGTCATCTCACGGACGGATCGCTCACTCCGTTAACGGAATTCAACGATCCGCACCCGCAACTGACCGGGATTCACCGCGAGATGCTAATTTACGAACGCGAGGACGGAATTCAATTATCCGCCACGCTCTATCTGCCATCCGATTATCAGGAGGGAGATAGTCCACCGCTTGTTGTATGGGTGTATCCGATGGATTATACATCACCTGATGCTGCAAGCCAGGTACGGGGAAATCCGAACCGATTTACTTTCTTTCGCGGTTCATCACATTTATTCTTTCTGACGCAGGGATATGCAATTCTTGACGGACCAAGTTTGCCAATCATAGGTGAAGAAGGAAACGATACCTATGCGGAGCAATTGACCATGGGTATACAAGCGGCCATTGGCATACTGGATGAAATGAATGTCGTCGACACCGAAAGAATGGGAATCGGCGGGCATAGTTACGGTGCGTTTTCGACTGCGAATGCGTTGATTCACACCGATCTGTTCCGTGCCGGCATCGCACGAAGCGGCGCCTACAACCGGACGCTTACACCGTTCGGTTTTCAAAGTGAACGCAGAACATTCTGGGAAGCACAGGAGACATATATGGGTGTGTCTCCGTTCACTCATGCCGATAAAATCAATCAGCCGATTTTGATCTTGCATGGTATGGATGACAGCAATTCGGGAACCTATCCGGTACAATCGGAACGATTGTACCACGCACTGCGCGGACTCGGAGGGGTTTCACGGTATGTCCAATATCCCTATGAAGATCATGGCTATCGTGCGAGAGAAACAGTATTAGATGTACTCTATCACATGGTCGATTGGTTCGACCGGTATATTAAAAATGACCGGGTAACAAGCAATTAATCGATTCAATATAAACAACATACAACATCAGAAGGAGCAACTATATGGGTATCGTAAAGCCCTTTTCGACTATCACCGAGATGTTTGTTAATGTTACCGATTCATTTGCCAAAGAGAAACGGCCGATGTATCAGTATAAAAAGGACGGTAAATATCACGATCTTTCCTTCCAGAGAATGCGTGAATGGGTAGAGCAGTTTGCAGCCGGCCTTGCCGTATTGGGTCTATCGAAGGGTGATAAACTCGCAATCATATCCGAAAACCGGCCCGAATGGGTGGTCGCGGATTTGGGCACTTTGTTTCTCGGTGCCGTTGACGTACCGATTTATCCCACACTCACCGCCAAACAGGAAGAGTATATCCTGAACGATTCCGGAACAAAGATAGCGGTGGTCTCAAATCAATATCAGCTGAACAAGCTGCTGAAAGTAAGTGACGATATCAAAACACTTGAACACATTATCGTCATGCATGATATCGATACTTCGGGAGAAAAAAAAGTACACAGAATGTCGACCGTATGTGAAACAGGTAAGAAGCATCTTGAGAAGCACCCCGATCTACTCACAAAATCGGTATCACAAATCGGCCCGGATGATCTGCTGACCATAATATATACGTCCGGAACCACCGGAAATCCGAAAGGCGTCATGTTGACACACAACAATCTTGTGTCGAATATAATAGGAACGGTATCGGCTGTAAATATAAATTCAACCGATTTGCTGCTTTCGTTTTTACCGCTCTGCCATTCCTTTGAACGCATGGCCGGATACTATACGGTGATGGCGTGCGGTTGTACCGTTGCCTATGCGGAGAGCATTGATACGGTGCGGGATAACCTGATGGAAATAAAACCGACAATTGTCACGACGGTGCCGAGATTATTCGAGCGGATCTATTCA
>SLQE01000390.1 GCA_007131635.1 Bacteroidota bacterium
GCAAGAGGGTATTCCCAGGAAGCACCGGAATTAAAATCACTGCCGTTACCGGCATGAACGTAGATAATATTTTCCGGGATCGGAATGAGTAAAAATGGTCTCGTTTGACCTAAATAGGTCCCACTTCCAACTATGCTTCCGGCATTATTAATATCTCTCGCGAAGGAAAGATGCCAACCTGATTCCGGATCGATCAGGTCATTCAGATCGCGCGTAATGCCGTTGTGCCAATGGAACGCACGAAACCCCCCATCAGAATAGACTCCGACAACCTCACCGAAATCATTGATACCGAGGGCAGAACTTGATGTCCCTAACATATCAAGAGTCTGTACATTTCCGTTACTCCAGAAGAAAGCGCGATCTCCTGAAGACCCAACTATCTGCCCCGCGTCATTAATAGCATTTGCAAAACCGTGTGAGTCACCTAGTTGTTCCAACACCCTCATGACACCATTCTCCCAGATAAATGGGCGTGTTCCTCCGGATTCATTCCATGAACTACCGACTATCTGGTAGTTATTGTTTATATCATTTGCGAAGCTTATAGATCCCCCTAAAGTACCCAGATCTGTTAATTCTCCATCCGTCCATAAAAAAGCCCTCTGCGGTATCCCCTCGTCATTGCGCCCTCCGACAACACTGCCGGAATCATTTATGCCTTCGGCGCGGGATGAAACAGTTCCGATTCCCAGGTTTTGCATACTCCCGTTATGCCACAAGAATGCAAGATTTTTCTCTTGAAAGGTCTGAGCTATGCCCACAACCTGTCCGGAGTTATTTATTGAGTAAGCCCGGCTAGTTCGTCCGCCCAGGGTACCGAGGCCCTGCATAACACCTTCACTCCAGATAAAAGCACGATTACGGGATAGGGCATTGCGTGAAAAACCAACCACCTGGCCTGCATCATTTATTGCGGAGGCCTCCGATGGCGTTCCCCCGAATGATCCGAGATCCACAACAATATATTTCGGTGATTGCGGGTATGTTTCAAGTGTAATAAAGAAGATGAATACGACCGCAAAAGAGCTGCAAAACAGCCGGTACCGGTTTTCCATAGTGTTACCCTCCCTGTTGGTGTGAAATGTATCAGCTTGTACCACTCTATGCTATATACTATACGTTATATCGAAGAAAATCGGCTCAATGTTTTGCAAGTTTCCCCGGTACAAAACAATAACATCTCACCTGGCGACCGGTTCATGCGCGTAAGAAGGCCCGGTTAGCAGCAGATTCGCAACTCGTTCGTAAGGGCGCTCCGGTGGAACGCCCTTCCATAAGTGATTATGCCGTGGTTACCTAAGCAGCATTAATTTTTTCACTTCCGTAAATTCACCCGCCCGGATACGATAAAAATAAATACCACTCGCCAGATGTCCTGCATCGAAATGTTCCGTATAATATCCTGCCGATCGTAACTCATCAACCAGCACTGCTATTCTTTGACCGAACACATTGAATATTTCAAGACGAACCCGGGTTTCCTGTGGAATATCGAATCGTATCTGTGTCGACGGATTAAACGGATTCGGGTAGTTCTGGTGGAGCGTAAAGAATTCAGGTACTCCATGCAAATCAGTCACACTTGTTACCGGTGTCATGGCGGCAAAAACAATATCGTTGAACTCAGAGAAATCAGGTGAAGTCCTTCCGGTCACTGCTAAAACCGTGCAATTCGCACCGTCAAATTCCTGATCACTCGCTGCCGTCCAGTCCGAGCCGTCCCAATAGTGCAGTACATATTCCGACCGCCACCGGTCAGTTTCTGTCAGGAAATTCTCCGCACAAAACTCGAGCTCCATCATATCTATATCATCGCGCCTGTCAATATGTACATTGATAAACTTGCTGACGACATCCGATGCCGGACTCCTGACCGGATTATCCGAATAGGCAGCGGCGGTAATTGTTCTGAGACCGGTCGCTTCAACGGATATTTTCCCCCCGATTACCTTCCCGGCATCAACAACTCCGGAATCAAATATCGTTTCTTCATGAAATTCCCGAACCTCGATCCCCTCAGGGGTGAAATAAACCTTCGTAACACTGCTGATTTCTTTGTTCTCCTCGAGTAGAGCCGTGACAACAGCGATACCCCGGGTAATGGAGGACGTTAGTGTTGCAGTTGCTTTGCCGTTCACCGTCGGCTCCAATGTGAGCGTTTCTCTCCCGAATGTCCCGAGGGTCGTGGTAAAGGCGACCATCGTTCTGTCGGCAACCGCGCTCCCGTCGGAGTTCTGTATCTGTGCAACAATATTTAATGTCGATATGCCATTGGCAACCAGATACTGTTCAGACAGATCAAACACGAAAAGCCACGGAGGACGTATCCCGATGTTTACGCCGGTACACACCGGCTGAATCTCTCTGTTGACGGCGTCGGTACAGAATTCCAGACTTCGGATATTGATGAGGGAACCGTCAAAAGGGGGTTGCAGTGCCGTCAATTCAAATTCGATTGTGGCATTATCGCCCTGGAATTTCAGATTCCGTACATTCTTTGTGAAATCGACTTCACCTTCGAATCCGCTGCCCCGTACCCGCGCAGTAACGCCTGCTGCGATCCACCCGCCGATATTTTCCACGGTCATCGAAACGGTAAAGGTCTCCCCGACATCGACGTTCCCCGGGTGCGATACCGATGTAACATCAAGTTCCGGTGTTTTGTAGATTGCGTATACAAACAAACTATAATCCTGCACACTCAGGATACCCGGGTTCAGGAATGTAACGGTGGCAGACCACGGACCGGTTTGAGGATTCTCGATAACCAGTTTTTGTAAAGCTGATTTATTTGTGACACCGGCCGGCAGATTTGGTGTCCGGTTTGTGACTCCGGGTCCGGATACCTTGAGTTCCAGGTCGTGAACCAGGTCGCCGTCGCCTCCCGGTACGTCGTTAAATGCAAGGACAAAAATCAGGCGTTCAACATTCGGCGGTACGGCGAATGGAATAAACTCGTCATCATATCCCAGTCCCCAACTATATTTTACCGTGCCTTTTACCCATTTCAGTGTTTCCGATTCATTTCCCGATTTTAGGCCGGCAGCGTTAAACGCATTCAGTAATCCGTATCCCGCACTCGTATTTGCATATCCCGCTCTGGGATTGTCTCC
>SLQE01000133.1 GCA_007131635.1 Bacteroidota bacterium
CGGCACACCTTGAAAGCAAAGCTGTATACGGTTTCCTCGAACATTCGAAACAATTCCGTGAAGGCCTGTGTATTACCGTCAAGTATTTCTTTAATAAGTTCGTTTTCGGTCTTCATCTGATATGATGCATAAATATATAAAAAGATTCATAAATAATGTAGTAATTGGTTAAAAGAATTGCAATGCACGTTGAATTTCAGAGCCGCGTTCATTATACTATGTATTCCAGTCACAATATTCAAAAACGTATTAAGAAATCACTATGAAGACCAAACTTTCCGACAATGAATTATTCAATCTGATCATCTCGGTTTTTAATCCCGGGGAAGCGGATAAAGCCATTGCTATTATAACCGACGTTCCGAATGAAAAAAGAACAGATACCGATACCTGGCAAGAAAGGCGAAACATAGTTTACGAGTGGTATGAGCAATTATTGAAAGTACAGGATAAATTAAAATTTGAGAAAGTAAATCTTTACCTCTATGAGAATGCCGAAAGCAACAATGCCGATCTTCCGGATATTTTTTACAAAATCAATACCGTCAAGGAACCGGTAACAGCGGAGGTGCTGCCATCAACCGGCATTCTGATAAACCTCGAAACCATCCTGGAGGAAACAAGTATACTTTTAGCGCCGACCCAGTACTCCGCCACGGCTCCGCTAAAGATGCTCGGCAAAAAATTTTCGTTCCGTGCCGCCACTATGCCCGGTTTTTCGCGTGCCATGATACCTGCGCTGGGGATAGATTATCAAAAAGTGAACGAGAGAGTCATGATGTTAAAACAACGGCTTGACGATGCGGAAACTGCGACGGTGAGATTTGAAGCGGATGGAAATAATTTCGAGATGTTTTTCGATCTCCGTCACCGTAAAGCTCACGCGAGTTCGGGACTTATACACGAAAAGGGCACTGCGGGTAACCTACCCTCGGGTGAAACGTATATCGTGCCGTACGAAGGAGAACATGAAGGCGACCCGAGTAAAACAGCCGGAACGCTGCCTGTCCGTATCGGGAATGAATTATTACTTTTCCACATCAAAAATAATCGCACCTTTTCAATTGAAGGATCCGGGAGTACCGCGAAAGAACAGCAAACTTTTCTTGAAGAAGAGCCGGCATACGGCAACATCGCTGAACTCGGACTGGGTATTCTGGACAGTTTCGGTATATCGGCTGTCGGTAGTGTTTTGCTCGACGAAAAACTCGGTCTGCACGTCGCATTCGGTCGAAGCGAACACTTTGGCGGTATCACGGGACCGAAATCATTCCGTAATCCTAAAAATGTTATTCATATGGATTATGTGTATGTTCCCTCTTTACAACCGGACATAAGCATCGTATCCGCGGTTTTACGTTATCCCTCCGGAGAGGAAGAGCTCATTATGGAAAAGAATAAATATAATGTCTGAGACGTCGTGAAAAATATGTACTAGGCAATGATATCGAAAAAGCCGGAAAAGCTGCAGAACTTGTATTTTTGATAAAAAATATGTATATATATTGTCTACGATATTTCTTATCCATCTATCAACCAAAAGGAAATTCCTATGAAATCAACCAACCTGATTCTATTTATTCTTGTAACTGCGGTACTGTTTTTCGGTTGTGAGCGCAAAGAAGTCGAAGAACCGGCTACCTATGAAGCATTTTTCATGAATCTGCATGCTTTGTGCGGACAGAAGTTTGAAGGTCATACCGAATTCACTCTGCTTACGGATCATCCGCTGGCTGACGGCAGCCTGCTTATGCATATTGAGACATGCACGGATACTGAAATTCGGATACCATTCATTGTAAACGACGACAGTTCACGAACCTGGGTGCTTACATTGCACGATGACGGGTTACTTTTCAAACACGATCACCGCCATCCGGACGGAACCCCCGAAGATACGACGATGTACGGCGGCTGGGCAACGGCCGAAGGTACTGAGTTCAAACAATACTTCCCCGCCGATGAGTACACCGCCGAATTGATCCCCGATGCGGCGACCAATGTATGGTTGATGGAAATTAATCCTGAAACGCGAGAATTTATATACTACCTCGAAAGACATAACGAGCCCAGATTTCGTGCGGTATTTAATATGGCCGAACCTGTCTCAGAGTGATCAATAATTAGAATTTTTTTAGACTACCCGGCTGTGGTGATACCCTGCAGCCGGGTAGTTGCATTTTAGGGGAATAGAGCGTATTATTATGGGTTAATTATGTACTTTCATAAAAAAGAAAACTCTGTATGGCTCTTATTCCACAGTGGGTGGAGAACACGTTCAACAAACTGCTTCTCCCGATTGTTTTTTTGTTAAAGAAACTTCGCCTCTCTCCAAACACAATATCAACGGTCGGCATTATTCCCAGTTTCATTGCAGCCTTCTTCCTTGCAAGCGGCTGGTTCGTAACAGGCGGAATTTTTATACTTCTCGGCGGTATATTCGATCTCATCGACGGACCGCTTGCCCGGATGACCAATCGCACAACCAAATTTGGTGCCCTGTACGACTCTACGCTTGATCGGTTTGCCGAACTTGCGATGTATACCGGGATCGGATATTTTTATGTATTCCAGGAGATGCACGTCGCATCCTTATTGGTTGTTATTGCTGCGAGCGGATCAATCATGGTTAGTTATGTAAGGGCACGCGCCGAATCACACGGATTCACCTGCAATGTCGGATGGATGCGCAGAGGTGAACGAATAGTTCTCCTCGGTGGTGCTGCTCTCCTTAGCTTTTTCCCGCAACCTTTCGATACACTGGTTATCGGTTCCCTAAAAATAATACCTTTTAACCTCACCTACTACTATCCGCCGATGCCTTTGACGCTGGCAATCGCAATAATTGCTTTTGCTACTCCCGTAACGGTAGCACAAAGAGTTTATGAAGTCTGGAAACAGACAAAATCAGAAAGATCTTCCCAAAACAATAAATCAAAACAGGAAACTCCCAGGGTTTCCCAATCAAGTAACATGGAGATACAATGAAAGATACTATAGCTCCCGCAAAGGGAAAACTCGGTGTACTGATTGTCGGTATGAACGGCGCGGTGGCCACAACGTTTATTGCAGGACTGCTGGCACTCAAAAACGGCA
>SLQE01000357.1 GCA_007131635.1 Bacteroidota bacterium
CAGATTCATTAAAGAACGCGCTCCCCATCAACTTGTATCACTTGGAGGCGAAGGAAAACTTCCCTATCACGATGCGGGGACACAATTCGAGGAACTCGGATCATCTGCAAATCTGGATTACCTCACTATGCATCTCTGGATTGAAAATTGGCAGCGCTATCTGCCACACGAACCCGAGAAAACTTTTCACACTGCAATCGGATTTGCTATGGGATATCTCACGGATCACATAGCAATAGCGGAACGTCTCAACAAACCGTTAGTTCTCGAAGAGTTCGGTGTTTCACGTGATACCCGCAGCTATGATCCGGGAGCGCCCGTAACCTATCGTGACACATTCTATACTATTATCTTTGAAAAATTATACCACCTCCGGACCCAGCATTCCTCGTTCTCCGGACTGAACCTGTGGTCATATTCCGGAGAGGGATATCCCAATCAACCCGCGGATATATGGAATCCCGGCAAACCGTTGACCGGAGATCCGCCGCACGAAGAACAGGGATGGTATAGCATCTATAAACATGATAAAACAACATTATCGTTAATCCATTATTATAATGACAGAATCAATAATTTCAAATATGAATAACAGGGAAAAAATCATGTATATTTCTTATGTTCGGCCACTAAAACCTCTCTTATGCGTAACTCTTTTACCATTCCTTTTCCTGATGTTGATAGGACAAACCTTACAAAGCCAAACACCCAATCGGATCGAATTTAACGGTAAGGAGATGTGGTTGAGCGGTTCAAATGTCGCATGGGTAGATTTTGCCCGTGATCTTGGACCGGGAGCCGCACGGTTATCTGAGTTCGAACTTGCTTTTAAGGAATTGAGAGCAAATGGAGGTAATACCATGAGATTATGGCTGCACACTACGGGAGCACACACGCCGGCATGGAACGGTTCGACGGTAACCGGACCAGGTCAGAATGCCATTTCTAATTTAAAGAATATTCTGGATCTGGCCGAATCATACGATGTAGCTCTACTCCTGTGCCTATGGTCCTTTGATATGCTCAGGATCACGAATGGTGAAACCATCACGAACCGGTCAAAAGCCATCCTTACCCAACCCGATAACCGTCAATCGTATATTGATAACGCTCTCATCCCGATGGTTGAAGCAGTAAAAGGTCATAGAGCCATTCTTGCCTGGGAAATCTTCAATGAAGCCGAGGGAATGAGTAACGAATTCGGCTGGGGTATTACCCATCATGTCCCTATGATGGCAATTCAGGCATTTGTAAACCAGACGGCAGGCGCTATCAAACGAACCGATCCGGGTGCTTACGTAACTACCGGTACTCATACATTTATACAAATATCCGATATTTATACACAAAATAATGCACTCCATATGAACTATTATCGTGATGACCGTCTGATCAATATCGGCGGTGATGAAGATGGCATTCTCGATTTCTACACAGTACATTATTACGGCCACGGGGATTCTCCGTTTTCCCGACACGTGAATTATTTTGAAGTTGATAAACCTCTTGTGCTTGGCGAATTCTTCATCAAAGGTGATGTTGAAAGCATTCCGAAAGAAGAGGTTTTTAAGAGACTGTACGATCGTGGATATGCGGGAGCATTGAGTTGGCAATGGGTCGATTGGAGACAAAGCAGAAATAGCAATGAAGCAACATGGTTACATACCCTTCCTAATATGCAATATATGTACAGCCGGCATAGGGATGCGGTTGAGCTCTCTTTTAGCGATAAACCGATCACGTATACATTCAATGCCACAGAGACGACGATTGAGGCGGGATTCCCGACAACGTTGTCGTGGACAAGCCGGGATGCCGAGATCGTTACGCTAAACGATGACGAAGTCTATGTGATGGATAAAATAACCGTCACACCGGAAGAAACGATCGACTACATACTGGAACTAACACATAAAGATGGTACGATTGTTCACGATACGATCACAATACATGTTATCCCGAACCTTGAGATCGACCGGGGTTACAATGCACCTCGTACTACGGATGAAGAAAACCGCTGGGTGTATTTTGATCTGAATGCGTCTTATGGCATTATAAAGATAGTGCTGTCATTCAATAATAAACCGATCTCAGGATATTGGGTTCAGGGCTCATACGACGGTATAAACTGGACAGACTGGCTGGAGTTACCATATTCCGAAGCTACAGTAGATAGTATATTTTTCTCCGAACCTCAGGATGGAAGTTTTATCAGAATAGTTTCGGATGATTCATTGGGTCTTGATGAGTTTTCTGCCTACGGACTTCTTTCCGAACTGCAACCACCTAAACTGACAATCACTTATCCGACCGACGGCGAAGTGTTTGAACCGGGGAGAATAACATTTACCGCCGATGTGATGAGCGGAAGTGGAACTTTCAGCGGGGTTTATTTTTATATCAATGACGAACAGAAATTCTGGCGTCGATTCAGACCGTATATCTTCAACTATGAACTGGAAGAACCGGGTGAATACACTGTCAGTATAGAAGTTAGGGAATCTAACTTCCCTCATTTTTTCTCAAGACCCGTACATTTTACCGTCGTAGACCGTATTCCAAGAACACGGTATGAAGCAGAGGATGCTCAGCTTTCCGGGCAATTAACCGTGCAATCGCATGATGGTGCCAGCGGCGGGAAATATGTTGAAATGCGGGAGGACGGCGTCATTACCTGGCCTAATGTCTATGTAGAAGATCAAGGTACGTATACGATCAGGATAGGATACTATTTACCCTGGGATCATAAAACACAGTATCTGGATGTGAACGGTGTCAGAGTTGATACTGTTTTATTTCCTACTCCGATTAACACATGGCAATATGTGGAACGCGATATTAGCCTTGATGCCGGTAACAACTCAATCAGCATAGTAAAATTTTGGGGATGGATGTGGTTCGACTATCTCGAGCTGTTAGGGACCGATAATGCCGTATTTGTCAAAGACCGGGATACAATGCCTGTAACACATAGCTTAGGTATGAACTATCCAAATCCGTTCAACCCACAAACTATCATCCCTTACGAAATTGCACACGCTGTTCCGGTAGTAATAGAAATATTTGACGTGTTAGGCAGAAAAATCGAAATTTTTGATAAAGGAATAGTTAGTGCGGGAAAACATCAGATTACTTTCAATGCTGAACATCTTGTCAGCGGTCTGTATTTCTACCGATTAAACGCCGGAGACAACATTTTCATAAAGCGTATGGTGCTGGTGAAATAAGGCCATTTGATTACCTGTACGGTAATCCTCATTATTCATATAAGGAGGTCATAATGAAGACATCGGTTGTTATTTTCATTGCAATAATAATGATATTCTTTTCATGGGCATCTGATATTTCTTCAGGAGATCAATATACTATCACGACTGAAATTATACCTCGATATACCGGTTATATCGAAATCGAGCCGCAGAAAATAGGATACAATGAAGGTGATATAGTAACTATCAGAGCAATCCCCGGAGGAAGGTTTCATTTTAAGGAATGGGGCGGCGCACTGGAACCTGATGCAGGCAACCCATATGAGAATTTTGTACTACATGAAAATCTGATTATTAAAGCCGTCTTTGAAGCAGGATATCTTTCAGAGAGACCTCTTCTAAGCCCGCGTAAAAACGTTTTTTACAGAGAAAATCCCCGCGATCTGTATTTCCAGGTCCATCAGAACCGGCATAGACTCCTTTCGATTGAAAGGGACGGCAAACCCGTCGATCATTTACGTCATAAATTCGAGAACCATGACGAGTCGGAACAACTTCCCGACTCGGAGACAATAAAAATCGCCGCTGACTATATTGCACAGTACGATCCAGGACGGCATAAATTAGATTTTATCTTTGATAATGGCGATACTCTTGACGTGGATTTGAAGATAATTGCCGAAGGCGAAGGCACAATTCATGATATGCATATTATCAGCTTTTATGTCGATCATGGCGACGCCGTTTTCATCGATTTACCTAACGGAGAAACAATGATGTTTGATACCGGCACACGTGCGGCGGCGGAAAAATATGTGATCCCGTTTCTCAAAAGACATCTGCCGAAAGATGAACACGGGAACCGACGGATCGATCATATTATCATCACTCATTGGCACTATGATCATTTCAGCGGGCTCGGTGCATTGCTGGAAGAGTTCGAGATCGGTCAGGTGCGATACAATCTGGCTTTCGCACCGAATGCGTATGGAGATTACGATGAGTATGATAATCCCGACGATCCGTATGGATACGGAGCATACGGCTTCCCGCCAAAACACTGGGAAGAATTCAGAGTGGGTAATACGATAACGGGAATCGGAGGCGAAGATATTGAGATCACGATATTAAACGCACCTTTGTTTGATAAAGATGATGACGACTTTACATATTACCGGTCCGAATATTTCGAACAGTACGACAACAGAAACAACAGATCATTATCTCTTCATCTGAAATATAAGGACTTTGTCTACAGCATGGGAGGAGATACTTATCAGCATGCACAGCGTGCGATTTTAAATACATTTGGCGACAAGGTGCGGGCACATATATATCATGCTAATCATCATTTTCACGGCGGGATACTCAAAGATTATCTCGTAGCGGCGGATCCGTACATCTTTATTACATCTGCAAATGCGGCAGTCTATGATCGCGATGCTTTTGCACGCGTCGTTCTCAATGAGACTATTCCTATACTGGAAAAGGAAAGCCCCCGCTTTATCGAAAACTTACTATCCTATGAAGTCGGGATCACCGTGGTGCGAATCGACGGCAGCAAAGACTGGTCTGACGATAAGACCGAATTAGTGTATGAAACATACTTCATAAACAACCAGCATTATGAGGAACACACCATCCCATATCTATACTAACTATTGTTAAAGAACAATGTACTGTTCCGGCAACTCATAACAGGATTACCTATGAAAAATATACCGTTTTGTATAACACTGACCGCACTGATAATACTTTTTTCAATCCCGGGATATTGTAATCATCAGGAGCAGGAATCATTGCTGCCGTTCCTGACCGTCGATGGGAATAGATTCGTCGATGACGCCGGTAATGAGGTGATTTTACGCGGCGTATCGTTTCCCGATCCCGACCGGTTGGAGAAGGCAACACAATGGAATAAACGATTCTTTCAGGCAGCGAAAGATTGGAATTGCAATGTCGTTCGAATTCCGGTTCATCCTCAGAGATGGCGGGAAAGAGGTGAGCAAAATTATCTGAATCTATTAGATCAGGGTATTGAGTGGGCAGGCGAACTTGGTATGTACGTGATCATCGACTGGCACACTATCGGCAATCCGGTGACGGAAGTATTCTTTCGTGAGCTCTACAACACAACGCGAGCGGAAACGTTCCGCTTCTGGAGAACGATCGCTGATCGGTATGCCGGTAACCCGGTCGTCGCATTTTATGAATTGTTTAACGAACCGACCGATTACAACGGCAGACTTGGAAGGATGAGCTGGAGTCAGTATAAAGAATTCATCGAGGAGATCATTCATATCATTTATGCACATGACGAAACCGTCATACCGCTCGTGGGCGGCTTGGACTGGGGATACAATCTCAGTTATGTCAGAGATAATCCGATAGATGCTCCCGGGATTGCGTATGTCACCCATCCCTATCCGCAAAAGCGCGAGCAGCCGTGGGAAGAAAAATGGGAAGAAGATTTCGGGTTTGTTGCCGATACGTATCCGGTGTTTGCCACCGAGTTCGGATTTATGAGTGAGGACGGTTTAGGTGCACATATACCGGTCATCGGCGATGAAACATACGGTGAAGCGATCATTAGTTACTTTAACAAAAAAGGTATATCATGGGCTGCCTGGGTGTTCGATCCGCTCTGGTCGCCTCAGCTTATTAAGGACTGGTATTTTACCCCGAGCCGTCAGGGACGTTTTTTTAAAGTGAAGCTGATGGAATTAAATAAATGAAAATGCATGCCAATGAGGATAGGCATAAAAGATTTGGGTATCGACTGTACAGATTTTGATAAAAAAATATTATATTGTATATGATAATCTATACCGATAGAATCGATGCTGATCGGAAATGAGGGGGTATATATGCGAATTTATCTGTTATTATTATTTATATTCATATATGGCTGTGCCGCGACGATAGAGACCCTTCCCGATAGAGTTGCACCAAGGATTGTCAGTCTGACATCACTCCCTCCTCTTACGACTCCGGGACATACCGGACAGACAGAATTCAAAGCCTTCTTCTATATTTTACCTGACGGATCGGTGGAGGAAATACGGCTGGAGAAATCGAGCGGCGACGCCAGCTGGGACAGTGCTGCTATAGACTCCATGAAACAATGGTGTTTTACTTCATTGCCTGCCGACACCCATCCCCGGGGTCAATGGGTAGAATACACAATTCGCATAATGGTGGAAGATCCCATCTGGCGACAGCTCGGCGAGCTTGTTGCACATACAAAAAGTGAAGCGGATTCTCTCTATATGCTGATAAGGGAGGGAGCGGATTTCTATGCAATCGCACACCAGAAACGGAAGGATACAAACGACGAGATCGGCAGATATCTCGGTACCGTCGATATACTCCGATATCCCGAACACGTACGGAATGAATTACGCAAATTGCGGGCCGGACAATGTACAGCTCCCATACCGGTCGGTAATCATTATGTGATCTATAAAAGATTTAAAGAGGATATATAATACCGGTGTACGACGAGATAATGATTACTATCCGGGATCGTCGGTACGGATTAAAAGTCAGGGTGCTTTTAAATCGCTTGTCCGGTTATTCATTTGATCAATCTCGCCTTTGTAGTTCTCTTTTTTGAAGAGTAACTCATACGGAGCGTTAAAATCACTGTTTCGCACCGAAATTCCTGAACCGTTTTTGAGATAGAAAAGCTCTTCACCTGATCTGGGAGCAGCGGCTCTTATCTGATCGAATGTGATATCCCGGAAGTCCTCAAGCCATATTTCATGTCTGAAAAATCTGTGCATTCCGGCTTCCCAACTGATAACCGTACTCCTGATCTGAACACCATCCACATATTTCATGAATATACCGGGGATGTCGTGAGCAAAGATATTCTTGCCCATTTCAACCGTCGGGCGAAGATCAAAGTTTCCGCCGTACTCATCCTGGAGGTTTCCATTCCGAAGATGCAACCGTAAACCATCTATTGTTATATCAGAAATGGAACCCTCCTCGGTTCCGTACATCAGAATGCCGTTTTCTCCGATTGCATTGATGTTTCTGAATCGAACATTTTGAATGGTCCCGAGACGGTTCTCAGGTATAGCCCCTTCGATAACCGAGATATGTATGGGTTCGCCGTTTCCCCACCAGTCGCCGGTATGGAGGCGGGTTTCAATTGAGATGTCGGAAAAGGAGACATCTTCTATCGACCCATCCTGATGCGCGAAGATACCGATACCGCGGTTAGAATCGTAAATGGTGATATTACTGAACGAGTAATTTCTCAAATCGTTCTGATCAATGCCGCCAATCCGTATGCCGCTTGAACGAGACTGTAGGAGACAATTGCTGACAACTACATTCTCCGATATGTGGCGGATATCCCGAAACCCCGGCAGTTCGTGGTGTACGCTATATCCTGAGAAAGCCAACGCATCATCTCCACCCCTGATATCGCAATTAGAAATAATAATGTTCCTCGAGGAGGTACAGTTGATCCCATCGGCATTCGCCATGAGAAGACTGTTTCTGATACGGATACCGCTGATGATAACCCCGTCACAGTCGGCAATATGAACAGCCCAGAATGGTGAGTCCTTTATGGTTATATTTTCAATCCGTATATTTTCACCTTGTGAAAACAATATCATCTGGTAAGGGCGTTTATGTTCAAAAGGAACGACAGGCCCGTCCTGAATCCCTTTGAGAGTATCGAGATATGCCAACTCCTGTCTTGTCGTTTGCTTAATCTCTTCCGGTAAATCCTTTACACGGTCAACATATACAAAAGATCGTCCGTTACCATCGATGGTGCCGTACCCGGTTATCACCACATCATTGACGTCCTGTGCGAAGATCATACCCAATTGTGTGCCGTTCTCATATATCGAATAATCCTCCAGATTAGATGAGCCGAGTAAAACAGCTCCGTTTTCAAGATACAGAGTAATATTAGATTTGAGAAATAAAGTACCTGTCATAAACACCCCTGCAGGTACATAGACAATACCGCCTCCGTCTTCAACACGGGAATTTATCGCGCGTTGAATCGCTGCGGTATTCACAGTGACGCCCCCGGGTTCAGCACCAAATGCCGTAATATCCGAATATGGTACCTGAGCCTGAAGTACCTGTATACAAAATATCCATATTAATGCAATGGCAGCCCTCTGCATTTTCATATTTCTTCTGTCCATAGTTAGTATTCTGTATCGAGTAGCGAATTCATCTCTTGTACAAATCGGGTACATCGTCCTCAAACAAGACAAAAGGATGCTCTTGAAACCGAATGAAATCCTCGGCACTTACCTGCCCCGGATACGGAGCGTAATAGTGATTCTGTCGGTCGGTTTCCATGTTTGCATTTCGCCAGACGAGAACCCACGATATCTCCCGTGTGATGTCATTCGCGAGAATGCCTGCCAGCAGTGTTTCGGTCCAGAATACCGGATCGGGTATCGCCTCTAATCCGGCTTCGGTCAACGCAGCAAGTTTATTTTTCTCACGTGCTATCTCAACGGTATATTCCAGACTACGAATGAATTGCCCGAACTGTTCAGGCGCAGGCGTTTTGTTTGCCGGATGACCGAGATCCCAGTAATTATCGATGCCGATTATATCGACATATTCGTCACCGGGATATCCCCACAAAAAATCCTCTCTGAAGTTATCAAGATCGATCCTGCTGCGGTCGGGAGAGATTGCGTAGAGAAGATTGTGAACATTCTTTTCATCACGCAGATACTCAATGGTAAATTGCCAGAGCGTAATAAAATCTTCTTCGGTGGTAAATGCCTTACACCACCAGAACCAGTCGCCGTTGTGTTCATGAAACGGACGAAAAATGACCGGGATAAGTTCTCCGTCAGGTTCTGCGGTTAAACTGTTGAAGAACAAAGCAAGAGTATCGAGTTGATCCCTGTAATACTCGTGGCGATCTCCGCCGGGCAGTATTGCATATACTGCGGGAGTCGTATCGTAGAAGTTTCGTCCGGTAACGGGATTCCACATATGCCAGGACATGGTGATAACACCTCCGCGACTATATCCATCGCGGATCCAGTTGCGGAGTCGGTTACTCTGCGCTTCATAACCGGGTGGATCGGTGCTTGTAGCAGGTAAAATATTGTGTGCATCCCATCCGTAAACTGCCGGAAAGGAACCCGTGACATCTTTTACATCCGAACGATTCGGATCGCCCCTCCAGTGCACGCCGTATGCAAGCGTATTTTGATGCCCGAAGAGTACGGCATCCGGCGCGATATGCATGAGATTTTTATATAGATTCCGGGTTTCTCTTGTTGTGTTCGTATCGACCAATCCAAGGTCCATATCACGGCTGCAGGAAATAAGCAGCGTTAAAAAAATAAATATCGTCAAATAAAACGTGAGTATTCTCATGTGTTCTTCGTATTTTCATCGTTTCGTCGTTTCATCAATTCTGCATTTATATCTTTCATCGTCGCATCATCCAGTTTATAGTTATATATGAAGATGACACACAACAACGCGCCTATACCGGCAAAAACACTGATGAGCAAACGAATACCAAGTACAGAAAGATCGCTCTGTTCGACACCCGGCTGATATGCAAAGGCCGCAAGTATCCACCCGCTGAATGCACCGCCGAGCGTCCAACCGAATTTCTGCGACATGGACGACGAGGAGAAAATCAATCCGGTCGCTCTGCGATTATTCTTCCACTCCGAATAATCGGCTATATCCGCAAATATCGACCAGATGATCGGAAGGTTAATACCTGTTGTAACGCCGATGATAAAATTAAGCAGGAACATCAGCTCGACCTGATACGGCAGGATGAAATAAAGGGAAAAGCTGAGTATAGTCGTTGCGATCATTGCCGTCAGGAAGGTCCTCCGCTTGCCGAATCGCCTGGCAACCGGTTTGGCAAATAATACCCCGACAATGTTGGCAGCCAGCCACAGAGACATATACGTCGATACGAGCGCGGACGGACCGACCGTGCCAAAATACACCACATCCTGTACACCGACGTAGTATCGAAAATAAAATATCATTGCCGCTTCACGCAATGAATTAAAGATCAGGAACGAAATATTTGCCGCAACCATGATCAGCCAGGGAACATTCTTAATTATATCCTGTAAATCGTCTTTAAGTTTATTCCGCTGAACCGGCGGACGCAACCGTTCTTTCGTACCGGCAAAAGTCAAAATAAACAACACGGCAGCTAAAACCGAATAGATGGCAATTGTCAGCTGATACCCCACGGCACTATCCAGCCCGTTGCCGAAATACTCGATCAAATACGTTGCCGTTGCAGTGACGAATAATCCGCCGCCGAATGCACCGAGGAATCTGAACGAGGCTAAAGAAGTACGCTCTACCGTGTTGGCGGACATAACTCCCATCAATGCCGCGTATGGAACATTTACCGCCGTGTAGACCATCATCATTAAGGTATAGGTAACATAGGCATAAATGATTTTCCCCGTTGCACTCAGATCCGGAGACGAGAATGTAAAGATACCGATGATAGCAAAGGGTACCGCGACAAACAGAAGATACGGACGGAATTTCCCCCAGCGTGTTTTAGTCCGGTCGGCAATCAACCCCATAATAGGATCGTTTGCACTGTCCCATATCCGTGTAAGTAAAAACATAGTCCCGACGGCGGCGGCGGATATACCGACGACATCCGTGTAGAAAAAAAGCAGAAACATCGAGAAAAGTTTCCAGAACATGGAAGATGCAAAATCGCCCGCTCCGTATGCGACTTTCTCTCTCAGTTTGAGCGGCATTTGTTCAATTCTGTTATTCATCATTTTTCAATACAATTTCTACCCTGTAGGCGATAAGATATGTTCCGTGCGACGAATAATCTCCATACAGGCACGGGCAGTGTGGTACGGACACTTCCACGGACCGATCTTATCTTCGTTTAGATACGGTTCACCGCTCTGTGTAATTCTGAAAAACCAATCCCCGTATTGATGATCTTTTACTTTATCTTTTGTATATATCCATATTTGCACAGCAGCGTGTAAAAACTCATCATTGCCTGTCTTTTGATAGGCATCATACAGACCGACGATTGCCTCAGCCTGAACCCACCAGTGTTTATCGGTGTCGACCACCTCTCCGTTTTTCCCCTGATAGAATACCCCCCCATATACGTGATCAATTCCTTCGTGAATAGTCGCTTGAGCGATCTCCGCTGCCAGGCTATTTGTTGTTTCGATCAGGGAGTTGTCATCAATCATATGTGCCGCTTCTGAAATCAGCCAGCTTGCCTCGATGTCGTGACCGTAAGAATATGTGGTCTCAACAACATTCCACTCTTCGTCGAAGAAAGGGAAAAAATGATGGTTTTCCGAATCATACATCGGACCGGTAAGAAGTTCAATAAGCATCTTCAGGCGATTACGCAGTGTTTCATCCGGCCATACCCGGTAAAGGTTAGTGAAAGCCTCGAGCAGGTGAAGATGGGTGTTCATACTTCTCTTCACGACAATCTTTTCATCACTTAGTTTTGCATCGGATAATGGTTTCCAGGCACGATTAAACGCTTCATGGTACCCTTTATTCTCACGATCGAGAGCGTGCTTTTCCAGAAGCGAGAACAGATCTACCGATCGGTCTAATGCAGATTTATTTCCCGTAGCCCGGTAATACTCGCTGAATCCATATAATGCGAATGCCTGGGCATAGTTATGTTTCCTGGTATCGAACGGTACACCTGTATGATCCAGCATCCAGTAAACTCCGCCATGGCTCC
>SLQE01000096.1 GCA_007131635.1 Bacteroidota bacterium
CGGGAATATCGTATGGTCCGACACGAGACTAACCGGCGTATCATCATCGAATAAATATTCGCGCAACCGGTTGATTACGAATTGTCCGAGCACTATGCTTGTCCGGTTTTCGGACGCGTTGCCATGATAGTAAACAATCGGAAAGTTTACCGACGTATCAGCAGTTGCGTTGTGGTGAATGGAGATAAATACATCTGCACCGTTATCGGTTGCCAGTTGTGCGCGATCCTGAAGAGGGATGTGAACATCTTCCGTTCGTGTCATAATTACTTTACTGTCGTGTTTTTCGAGCAACTCCTTCAGATACAGTGCGACGCGGAGGTTGACCCACTCTTCGCGTTCACCGGTCGGACCAACCCGGAAGCTGTCTGTTTCCGCCGTACCCCCGTGTCCGGGGTCGATGCAGATTACTTTCCCGGCAAGCGTATTATCGATTCGCTGATTATGCGGATGTGCTGCGTACATAGTTACAATGGTGAGTATGCATAATACCAAAAGTGTTATAAAATAATCACGCAAAGAGCTCAACGTTTCCTCCCGTGTGGATAAATACTATCGGTTCCTTGCGATTCACTTTTCCGGAGGCAATATAATCCATCACTCCGGCTGCCGCTTTACCCGAATAGACATGGTCGAGGAATATTCCTTCCTTACGGGCGAAGTATTGTATTGCGTCTTCGCATCCTTTTGTGGGAATGCCGTACGCTTCGCCAACGTACGCATCATCCACGATGATATCTTCCGGCTGCAGGGTTGTATTAAATAAATCCCCGGTTTCTTTTGCGAGTGTGCGGATCTCCTCACTCAGCCGCCCGCCCGATTTCGCGGTTCCGATGCCGATAATCTTTCCCTCCCAACCGGTCAGCCATTTGCCGATGAGCAATCCCGCATGTGTCCCGCCGGACGATGAGGCAAAGAAGATATGTGTGGGATTGATGCCGAGCCGCTTAAAATCGTCGAGCAATTCATAAAATGCCCCGACGTATCCCATCGCACCGAGCGGCACGGATCCGCCGATCGGCATTTCATAGACGACTCTCCCCTGCTTTCGCAGAGAATCCGCAAGCTCCTGTCGTTCCGCCTCCCAGTCCTCCCAGCTGTCCGACCTTACCGCGTGGATACGTGCGCCGAGGTGATTGATGAGCAGGTAGTTCCCGCTCATTGTGGGTTCTTTTGTACCGCCGAGCACAACGTGAACCTCAATTCCCGCAAATGCTCCTGCGGCAGCGGTGACACGGCAGAAGTTGGACTGATACGCACCCGATGTCACGATAGCATCCGATTGCTTTTCTATCGCATCGGCGATGAGGTACTCCATCTTCCGTACTTTATTACCGCCGAATGCAAAGCCGGTCAGATCATCGCGCTTGCAGTAAAGATTACATTCGAGGTCGGCGGAAATATTACTGAGTCTGTAACAAGGTGTAGGGGTAAACGCAAGATCACAGTGCGGTGTATTTGTCAATAGGTTCGGCTTCATAGTGAGATCGGTTTGTTATGGTTTCCTTAAAATATATAATGTTTTATCTCTCGTGGCAAACAACAATGCCTTCACCACGTCGATCTTTCGCGGTGAGCGAAGCTCTGATTTCCACGTCGCAAAATAGCCGCGCGATGTTCGTTCTTCGATCCTGAAACCGTTCTTTTTGAGAAGGCGCACGAGGGACGATTTGAGAAACGTATGCGGATGACCTTTGTCTATTTTCAGCACTTCCATCAGTTCGCGTACACCTTTACCCCACAGGTGGTATGTATTCTGACGGAAATAAATGAGTCCGTCATTCTTCAGGACACGGTACATTTCAGCGATGACCGTATCCGGTGCCCGTGTATGATCGAGAACATTATCCATTATTATAAAGTCGAACTGACCATCATCGAAGGGTAGATGTTCACCCATAGCTTTTTGATACCGGACATTCTTATCCCGGAACGACACATATTGCTCGACGGATGAGAAATAGTCTTCAAGCGGATCGACCGCGTGGCGGTTGTCCGATGGAAGAAACGTTAGTATTCCCGCGGGACCGCTGCCGATTTCGAGTATTTTCGTGGTGCTGTTAATGTTGATGTAGTTTGCTACTTCCCGTTGTAAATCTTCCGCGTAGTATTTGAGATATGAAAGGTCGATGGTTTCGGTCCGGTCGGCCCACCAGTTTTTTTCGTAAGATTGCGCAAGATCCCATCGGGATTCTGTTTCGGTCATGGGTTTTGTTTGTGACGGCTTCAACGTATTTATTTCCTCACGCAACGCACCGAAAAGCCGCTGCGTTTGTCGAAACGGTTTCGTGCTATTCCAGATTCATTGAAAGATAATTGTCTGTTCCATGAAAACAGTTTACTGTAGCCCGGAAGAGACGGCCAGAAATAAGCATTGCTCCCCTTGCCGCCAAAGTATCCGCTCTGGCTTCGGTAACCGCCCGGCAGCATTGAAAGTCCGGTTTCATTTGTGGCACCGGTATTAGGGCTGTTCCATCTTGGATGCGGATCGGGAACCGTTCGGGTTGATTTCATTTTACCTCCCTCGTTCGTTCCCCGCGTACCCTCATCGTCCGCACTAAGTTTTGACATTCCGAGAAACATTTCAAGCTGCTTCCACTCATCATCGCTCGGTACCTGCCAGCCCGGAGGACACATCTCACGCTCGTCTGCTACTGCATACCAATTATACAGCTTGCCGTACGTCTCATCGTTTGAAGGATCGTTATCAAAGTATGCCCAGGCGCCGGTGCTCAGATTTTGCCATTCCGTATCATCTGTTATGTGCGGTATTATGTCACCGTTCCGGTACCTTGTTGTCCGGAGATTTTCCGTCATCCAGAATTGGTCGCCGACTGTTATTGTTTTGTATACATTGCCGTCGATGTCGACAACGGTTCCGGCCTCCCGTCCACTTTCTTCGGTCGTAAAATGTACCTGATCTCCGTATGCAGTTCCGGCACTATTTATCGCGTATGCTCTTACGTAATAGGTTCTTTCGGGCTGCAGGTCCGTCAGAGTACTTGTAAATGTTCCCGTACCATACCCGTAGGATGTTTTATAATCGTCGAGTGTCGGATTTTCCGAGGTGCTCCAGACAATAC
>SLQE01000080.1 GCA_007131635.1 Bacteroidota bacterium
CGCAGGATGATTTGATCATCAGAGAAGTAATAAGGAAATTGTTGCAGGAGATCACAAATGCCGGCATTGATTTTCACCCTGCCGATGATTTGACCGCTGAATGCCCGGATTGTCCGTACAAACATATTTGCGGAACACAGTGGACGGTCTGAGTAAGGAGGGTTTTTCTATCACCCGTGAAATTCTTAGTGCCCTTTGTGGTTATTGAATTTAACAACAAATTGTATTGTTATACCATATAATCAAATCATTCATCTTATTACGAATCGTTTATGACACAATCAGCGAAAAGACCGAACAGACTCGTCAACGAAAAAAGTCCGTACTTATTGCAACATGCACATAATCCCGTCGACTGGTATCCCTGGGGAGAAGATGCCTTCGAGAAAGCAAAGCAGGAAGACAAGCCGATATTTCTTTCGATCGGTTATTCGACGTGCTACTGGTGCCACGTCATGGAGCGGGAAGTTTTCGAAAACGAGCAGCTTGCGGAGTTAATGAACACGCACATGATCAACATCAAGGTTGATCGTGAGGAGCGCCCCGATGTGGACCGCATATATATGAAGGCACTTCAGGCAATGTCGGGACAGGGCGGCTGGCCGATGTCGGTGTTTTTAACGCATGATCTCAAACCGTTTTATGCGGCTACCTATATTCCACCGACTCCCAGACACGGCATTCCGGCTTTCGGTGATATAGTAGACGCGATAAACAACGTCTGGAAAAATGAACGGGAAAAGATTACCGAAACAAGCCGACAAATTTACGACCATCTTTCGAAATCGGTCCCGCCTCGTCTGCCGGAACAGAAGCTCGATGATAAAATCCTTGAGAATGGATTTGAAAAAATTAAAGAAGCATTTGACCCGGTGTACGGCGGATTCGGAGACGCACCGAAATTTCCGACCCCGGTAATGTTCAATTTTCTGTTGCGCTATCACGCACGGACCGGAAATTCAAAGGCACTCGAGATGACCGCTTTTACTCTCAAAAAAATGGCCCGGGGCGGAATATATGATCACATTGGAGGCGGATTCCACCGGTACGCAACCGATGAAAAGTGGCACGTTCCTCATTTCGAGAAAATGCTCTACGATCAGGCACAACTCATAATGTCTTGCACCGAGGCATATCAGGCTACCGGCGATGAATACTACGCACAGGTAGCAAAAGATATTCTCGGGTACGTTGAGCGTGTGATGACATCTCCCGAAGGCGGGTTCTATTCGGCCGAAGATGCGGAGAGTGCGGTAAACCCGGATAATCCTTTGGAAAAAGAAGAGGGCGCGTTTTATGTCTGGACATACGATGAGATAAAGTCGGCTCTCACGCCCGATGAATTCACGATCGCGGAAACATATTTTGGGATACGTGAAAACGGTAATGTCGAAACCGATCCGCACGGAGTTTTTACCGGAAAGAACATACTTTCCATCACCGGGGACAAGGAAGCAGCCAATACGGCCGCGATAATACAATCGATCCGGAGCAAGTTATTTGACATCAGGGAGAAACGTACCAAACCTCATCTTGATGATAAAATTCTTGTATCATGGAACGGATTGATGATCTCCGCCTGTGCCCGCGCGTTCCAGGTTTTCGGTGACGATACATATCTGCAGATGGCCGACAATGCCGCCCGTTTTATCCTGAACACTCTATACGATCGTAACTCGGGGAAACTACTGCGTCGTTACCGGGGAGGCGAATCGAAGATCGATGCCCATCTTGAGGACTACGCGTTTCTGATCAGATCGTTGATCGATCTCTACGAAGCATCGTTTGATACAGATATGCTTGAAAGCGCGATGCTCTTAACCGAAGACATGATTATTTTATTCTACGATGGAGATAACGGCGGATTTTTCGATACATCCGGAATGGATCCATCGGTCATTCTTCGGTCGAAAGAATGGCACGACGGCGCCGAGCCGTCGGGTAATTCGGTAGCGATCGAAGTCCTGCTCCGCTTATCGCATATGTTCGGACGCGAAGATTACCGTGAAAAAGCGATGAAGTCGCTTTCCTATTTCGCTGAGCTCATGAGTAAAGCACCGCAAGCTACGGCGCAGTTCCTTGCCGCGCTCGATGTAGCGCTCTCAAAACCGAAACAGATCATAATAGCCGGATCTGCCGGCGAACCTTCTACCCGGGCATTGATACGCGAAGTGCATGCCCGTTTCATTCCGAACAAGATAATGCTCCTCGCCGACGGCGGCAAGGGACAGGAATATCTCGCCTCAAAAGTCGGATTTATCGAAACCGTAAAGATGATCGACAACAAACCGACGGCCTATGTCTGTGAAAACTTTTCGTGTAAGCTGCCGGTGAATGGGGTCACTGAACTGCGGGGGCAATTACAGTCACTGTAGTAGTACATTATCGATAATAAAGTCACTACGCTTTGAATTAGGGTAACGTCCCTCCGGTTTTTCAAAGAATTATAAAAACAAATTCACAAAAATCTGTGGGACTTCATTTCTGTGGGAGACTCATCAGAGGATCCGATGCTACAACGCTTTAAAGCGCTCAAATGGCTGGTGGCATGCATTGCAATAATAGATCATCCGGCAGAGTGTCGGTCCGAACGGATTTTCCATCGTTGTATTTTCGGATTTACAGTGGGGACAGGTTACCGCAACGTGCATCGTTGAGATCGGATCGCCTTTGTGTTTCGTGGGGGGAGTGATCCCGAATGTTTCAAGTTTCATCCTCGCTTCATCGCCGAGCATTTCGGTCGACCAGGGTTCTTTGAAGCTCAGCTCAACGTGTATTTTCTCAAATCCCAACTCACGAAGTTTCTCCTCGATATCCGATTTCATCTGGTAGATAGCGGGACAACCGGCAAAGGTCGGGGTCATCGTGACACACACTTCATCATTTTCAATTTTTACATCACGGATGATTTTCATATCGACCAGAGATAACACCGGTATCTCGGGATCGGTCACATCCTGTAATGCTTCCCATACATCCGCATTCGATTTATTTAATTTCCCATTACTCATCACTTAATCAGTCTTCTAACCTTTCCCATTTCCTATTTCTTTTTTCCTATTTCCTA
>SLQE01000282.1 GCA_007131635.1 Bacteroidota bacterium
ACAATCTATCACTCAGCCACACAGATTTATTATGTACTAATCCCCGCGGGCACTCCGGCTCGCGGGGATTTTGCGTATAGCCCGATCAAACCTATACTCTTGCACAGCCTCGGGATTTCTCCTATATTGAACAAATCTAATCTATGACCGGTAAGAACTCCGAACCGATCCTTGTTCATTTTGCGCGTAATATCATATGAATAAAACCAAAGTACCTGCTTTATCACAGTACGCGGCTGAATATTTTTCGGAAGAACCGCTCAACGAATCGGAACAACATTTTCTGTCGGTATTGCCTGCCGGCGGAAGTGTGTTGAATACCGAAGTCCCCGCTTTCAGCGGTACGGTGCGGGCCGAATTACTTCGCTGGTTGTGTCTCGATTCAAGGAGTAACACTTTTATCGGTCATTCCGGCATCGACGTTACCGGTGTCCGATTTACCGGAAAACTCGATCTCCAATCGACGGTAATCAATTTTCCACTTGTATTTACGAAGTGTATTTTCGAAGATGACATCAACCTCAGATTTGCCGAGACACGGTCGTTGCTGTTCAGCGGGAGCCGGATTCGTTCTTTTCAGGGTGAACGTCTTACCGTCAAAGGAATGCTGTATTTAAACGAGGGACTCGATGCCCGCGGCATCATCAATCTCACAGGAGCCCGGATTGACGGTAATTTGGACTTGAGTAACGGCTATTTCATAAACAAAAAAGGCAAAGTCATTCAATGTAATCGTATTGAGGTAGGCGGAAGTGTCTTATTCGATCAGGGATTTAAAGCAGAAGGTGAGGTGCAGATCATCGATGCTAAGATCAAGGGAAATCTATCGTGCAGAAACGGAATGTTCCTCAATAGCGGCAATGACGCGTTGAGTGTTGACCGTACCAAAATCGGAGGCAGTGTTTTTTTAAACGAAGGATTTACATCCGACGGCATCGTTCGATTCCCGGGCGCTGAAATCAACGGTCAGCTCAATTTTGATAAGAGCATTTTCACGGGTTTACAACGGAACGGCGTCTTCGCACAGAATCTCAGCGTTACCGAAGGGTTATTCTGGAGAGAGGTGACAGCGACGAACCTGACTGAATTAATTCTTGCCCACGCGAAAGTCGGTCAGTTATGTGATGACGCTCAGAGCTGGCCCGCCTACGGAAATCTGGTCATCGACGGTTTTTCATATCGTGAAATTGCATCCTCATCTCCCACCGATGTCGACTCCAGAAGCGATTGGCTTCATCGGCAACCGCAGCAACCGTTTCGTCCGCAACCGTATGAACAACTTGCGGCAGTGTTGAAAACGTCCGGCTTCGAAGAGGAAGCACGATCCATTTTGATCGATAAGCAGCGAAACCGCCTCCGCTATGGAAACGTGAATCGTCGCAGTTATTACTGGAATAAACTATTGGGTCTTACCATCGGTTACGGTTATCGGCCGCACCGTTCTTTACTTTTCATGGCGGTTTTTTTGTTCATCGGGACGATCCTGTTTGAAATCGGATTTAAGAACGATGCAATCGCACCGACAAATGTTGTGGTCATCTCAAGAGAAGAATATATTGTTCATCGAAGAATACCCGAAGCATATCCCTCATTCAATGCACTGGTCTATTCTCTCGACACATTTCTCCCTATTGTCGATTTACACCAATCTTCACACTGGCTTCCGAACAAAAACAGAGGGGTATTCGGGATATTTTTGTTCTGGTATATGCGTTTTCACATAATGCTCGGTTGGATCCTGACAAGTCTTGCCGTGATCGGCTTCAGCGGTATTGTGCGAAAAGATTGACACATGACGGATACCCGACGGGCAGATAGTTAATTTTCACAGATCAGAGACGGGTGCTGCGCCCGAATGGAATCCCTCATGTGACGTACTTTTATTTTCATCTCGTCAAGATATGCGCGGAAGGATGTGTCCGATCGAAGATCATTAAAATACGGGTCGATTATCAACCGCCTGTAATCCATCCATCCCTTGTCGATGGCAATCTTCAACCACTTCAGTGCCTCA
Source organism: Bacteroidota bacterium (assembly GCA_007131635.1). Classification (GTDB taxonomy): domain Bacteria; phylum Bacteroidota; class Ignavibacteria; order T3Sed10-11; family T3Sed10-11; genus T3Sed10-11. Next base: position 2,015 of record SLQE01000282.1, read on the forward strand.
TCCCTGTTTCCAAGAATGGCATAAATATTTGCAAGAGCATATTCGTTTAAGTTACTATCATCGACCGTTGCCTCGAGATATTCCAGGTAGCTATGGAGTTCCCTGTCGAGAATTGCCTTTCCCTCTTCTTCAGAGCCGATTTGTAAAAGTGCATACCCGTAGTAGTATTCGTACTCGGTATATGCGATATCGTGTAACGCTTTGAAATAGAGAGCGGCATCGGTGAAATTTCGTGCAGCCGATTCGGTTCTTCCCGCTGCAAAGTATCCGAAGACCCAATCGGGGTGCTTTTCAAGTACCTCCTGGTAATATTCGCGCGCTTTTTCGAGATCACCCATATACAGATACTGTTCGCTGAGCAGCGTGTAAATAATCGGATGATCCGGCTCGATTGCCTTCGCACGATAAAACCATTCCAGTGCCAGTGAGTCGCATACAAGCCGTTGATAAATCCATCCTATGCGAACCGATCCGAACATAATATTCGGGGCTAGTCGAACGGCTTTTTGTGCCGACAGCAGAGCGATATCGAGATTACCCAGATTGAAGTTGACCGCACCGAATCCGCTGACTGCCGGCCAGTAATTTGGATTTATCTCCATCGATTTTTCGTAGTATTGAAGTGCTTTGGAATATTGGTGTGATAAATCGTATGCCTGTCCCAATGATTTGTATGCTTCCGCAAGTTGCGGATCGAGTGTAAGGGCTTTCTCGCTAAATTGTATCGATGTGTCCAGAACCTCGTAAGAGTACCCGAATCTCGCATTTCGCTGGTTATACGCGTCTGCGATTCCCGCGTAGGCGAGCGCGAAAGTCGAATCCAACGCGAGTGCCCTCTTGTAGTAATCGATAGCGATCTCATTGTCATCGTGTGTATATCGATAGAAATGGTCTCTTCCCTTGAGATACAACTGGTACGAGGCAAAGTTTGCCGTCGGTTCTCTGGTTATGAGATCCCGTTCCGCCGGTGTCAGCGTTGTTCTGAGTGCGGTAGCAATGCTTTGCGCAACTTCCGATTGGATCCGAAATATATCCTGTACAT
>SLQE01000131.1 GCA_007131635.1 Bacteroidota bacterium
ATATCATCTCTATGATGCGGTACAAAAATTCGATCTTTTATCAAATGATGAACTCGTTATGTCCGGATGTGACGGACAAGCGGTACATTCGGGAACAAAATTACCCTTCGAGTGTCCGAAGTTTGGTATTTTATGTCAACCGCAAAATCCTATCGGTGCCGGTATGGTTTCTTCTGAAGGTTTATGTCACACGTGGTACAATTCGATACATACACATACATATTGAGATAGAAGGAGGTATTGCATGCTCAACTATCCGGTTTGGGAAATACCCTACTTAGGAGGCGGATTATTAATTGCAATTGTTGCAACGATACACGTTTTTATTGCACACTTTGCCATCGGTGGCGGACTTTTTCTGGTGATGACCGAGCGGAAAGCGTATAGAGAAAATGATGAACGTATTCTTGATTATGTCCAACGGCATTCCCGATTTTTCTTATTATTGACGCTTGTGCTTGGCGCAATGACCGGAGTCGGTATCTGGTTTACCATAGGATTGGTATCGCCGGCTGCCACATCAAGTCTCATTTCAATTTTTGTGTGGGGATGGGCGATTGAGTGGGTGTTCTTTTTCGTCGAGATAGCGGCTATCATTGTGTATTTCTATACGTGGCGGAAGCTGCAACCCAAAGTCCATCTCGCGATCGGATGGATATATTTTATAGCCGCGTGGATGAGTTTGTTCATTATAAATGGAATCGTTGCGTTTATGCTGACACCCGGTGCGTGGACAGAAACACGTTTATTCATGGACGGATTCTTTAATCCGACATACTGGCCTGCACTTGTTTCCCGTACACTGGTTTGTTTTGCTCTCGCCGGTATCTATGCGATCCTCACGGCATCTGTTTTTACAGATAAAGAACTCCGGGGCAAGATGGTCAGATATGCGGCCAAATGGAGTTTACCCGCAATCATTCTGCTGCCGCTTTCGCTCTACTGGTACTATGGTTCTTTACCGGGCATCGCACAGGAGATACTTACCGGAGGGTTGCCGTTTATATATAATACCGCGATCCTCAGCGTTGTCGCGGGTATAGCTTTGTTTGTTCTTGTTGCCGTTGCTGCATGGTTATTTCCGTCAAGGGTTCCGGTTGCATATTCCATCCTTCTGTTGCTGGTAGGTTTCACGGTTATGACATCCGCCGAACGGGTTCGGGAGGCAATACGAAAACCGTATGTTCTGTATGATTATATGTATACGCATTCGGTATTGAAGGGTGAGGAATATAATCTCCGTGAGGAAGGAATCTTAAAAGCGTGGGGCTGGGGAAAACATGACGATATAAACGATGATACGATACTCCGGGCCGGACAGGATGTATTCCGGGCACAATGCATGGCGTGTCATACAATCGGTGGTTATAATGATGTCCTCAAAGTCTCGGAAAATTTTACCGTGGATGATCTTGAGATTGTAGTTTTAGAGCTTGAGCATTTCCGGGGATATATGCCGCCGTTTGCCGGTTCATTCGATGAAGCAAGAGCTGTCGCCGAATATATTATCTCGGTTAAAGAAGATCGTACAGCGAATCTGTCAACAATTAGAAGCGGGAGGTAACCATGTTTGAGTCAGTAGTTCCACAAGTCGATCCGATAGCGGTGCCCTCACCGATATGGCTCATAAAATTCTTAATGACGTTAACATTTATCCTTCATTTGCTTGCAATGAATTTTGTGCTCGGCGGCGGAGTGATTGCTGCCGTGAATGAAATAAAAGGAAGAAGATCGGGGAAAGAACATCATTTCCTTCTCTCAAGACGCCTCAGCAAAGCACTCCCTATCGCGATGGCATTTACTATTAATCTCGGTGTTCCGCCTCTGCTGTTTTTACAGGTGCTCTACGGTCATTTCTTTTATACGTCATCCATTATTATGGCCTGGCCGTGGCTTTCGGTCATCTTTTTTGTGATACTTGCCTACTATGGTTATTATCTCTACAATTTTCGCTTCGAAAAATTATCGGGCGGAAGATTCTGGGTTGTCGGCGGTTCAGCGCTTTTCCTGACCATCGTTGCATTTTTATATACCAACAACATGACATTGATGCTAACGCCATCCACATGGAAGGAAGTATATGTCGGTTCTGCGAGCGGTGCATTCTTAAATCTTGGAGAACTGACGCTTATACCACGCTTTCTGCACTTCTTCATCGCGGCACTTGCGGTCGGCGGATTGTTTGTGATTATATACGGGCTATTGAAACGAAAAACCGAACCGGAATTTTCACAATGGGCGGTTAAACATGGTACGTGGTGGTTTCTTGTTCCCACGTTCATACAGTTCATAGTCGGTATTATCTTTTTAATAACTTTGCCCCGTGATATTTTGCTGCTTCTTCTGGGAGATAGTATCCCAGGTACAATATTTTTCCTTCTCGCAATCATGGGAGCTCTGGGTTCGGTGATGATATTTATGTTATCACTTCAAAAGGATGAACCGAAGCCGCTCTTATATGCGGGATTCGTGATTGTATTATTCACTATCTTTTCGATGGTGATGGTGCGGGATGTGGTTCGGAGCGGGTATATCGCGGAATACTTTTCGGTCGGTCAGCTTGAGGTAAATCCCCAGACCGGAATCATACTGCTCTTTCTTTTGTTATTTATTAGTGGTCTGGCCGTTGTCGGCTGGATGGTACAGAAATCAATCCAAGCCGCAAAAACATAAGGAATACTAATTTGATGGATAGACAAAAGACTCTTGAGCTACTTCACGAATATACGAAAAGCGACAGTTTACGTAAACATGCCTACAGTGTGGAAGCCGGTATGCGTTATTATGCCCGTAAATTCGGAGAGGACGAGGAAAAGTGGGGTATTACGGGGCTCATTCATGATTTTGATTACGAAAAACATCCGACGGTAGATGAACATCCATATGTGGGAGTGAAAATACTTGAGGAGCAGGGATATCCTGAAGATATCCGGCTTGCCGTGCTCGGTCACGCCTCACATACCGGTGCTCCGCGTGAATCTTTAATGGCGAAAACCCTTTTTGCAGTCGATGAACTCACCGGATTGATTACTGCGGCAACCCTTGTCCGGCCGAGTAAAAAAATAGCCGATCTGCAGATATCTTCGGTGAAGAAGAAAATGAAAGATAAGGGTTTCGCGCGTCAGGTAAATCGTGATGAGATACGGCAGGGTGCGGAAGATATCGGTATTGATCTCGACGAACATATCGATAATGTCATCTCAGCCATGCAGGAAATTTCTGAAACATTAGGATTATAAAGGGAATACTATGAAACATCTTGACGGTAAAAATGTCTTAATTTTTGCGGAAGAATTATATGAAGATCTGGAATTATGGTATCCGTATTACCGGTTAATTGAAGCGGGAGCCGGTGCGACAATAGCTGCACCGGAGATAAAGCAATACCGTGGGAAAAACGGTTATCCTTTAAAACCCGATACAACGTTCAAGGAAATTTCGGCCGATCAGTTCGATATTCTGATAATTCCGGGAGGATTCGCCCCGGATAAATTGCGCCGGTATAAAGAGGTGTTACAAATAACCCGTGATTTTCATGAAGCAAAAAAGGTTATTGCATTCATCTGCCACGCAGGGTGGGTACCCATTTCCGCGAAAATTCTTAATGGTAAAAACGTTACATGTGTGCCGGCAATTAAAGACGATATTGAAAACGCGGGTGCCATTTATCATGATAAAGAAGTAGTGGTTGATGAAAACATCATTACTTCCCGGAGACCGCCCGATCTGCCGGCATTCTGCCGGGCTATCATTGAACATTTTTCAGCCGGATAAATTACCAGAAATCGAAACTGAATCCGACAGATGCGTAGGTGAGACGTTCATAGAAATATTCACCGAAGAAATTCAGTCCGTTGAAATACTGAAATATAAGCCGGATTCCTTTTCCGTTCCATTCCCCGAACTTGACTCCGGCAGTTAACGAGTGGGAGAGGGTAAAGGAGGAACTATCCTCTCCCCGGAGAAAATAGCCGCCGTACCAGTGCATAAAACCGTTTACCGATGAGTGGAAAAGTCTGTCCGCCGTCAGAAATACATGGTATGGTGAAACCTCATCCGGACGACGCAGCCAGACAATACCGGCACCGCCGCCAAGACGTGTTTTCCCGAAATAGTGTATAGTCGTTAATTCCGCCTGATCCCTCGTGTAAGAAATGGGCAATTTCCCATCCACCCATGTCTCCGTATATTTATCGAATCGTCCGTCTACCATATGAGCACTCTGATGCATAAGGCGCAGTCTCAGATGCCATGGGGTGTTGTGTATGCTGGACGTATAAACTATGTGACCACCGAAGAAACCATCCAGGGCATCAACCTTTAACCGGTTCTCTTTCACGGAGGTTATGTAACCGTAACTGAAAAAACTGGCCCCGATCGAGATCGTACGTATCAGTCGGCTGGTATCGCTATGGCTGTATGTCCACCGTATAAGATCGATTGTATTTCCTATCTCCACGTGCAAATCGGGTCCTTCAAGCAGTTTTCGTACTGCCATCCTGCCTTCCTGTGGATTCCCGAGTATTGGTGAAAATGTGAGACCGGATGGCATAAATGTGCGTGTAACCGATCGTTGATCGGAGCAAAATGCCATTTCGGTAAAGACTAACATTGCGAGTGTTAAAAACAGGGGAAGAACTTTCAAGACCATTTTGTCGTTTTATAATTATACAAGTACGTCTTATAAATATAATAAATGTACGAATAATATGAATTTGAATCAAAACGATAAACCTTTGGTACTGCTAAATATTGACGACTTAATTTTTACTTCAAAAATATCGATTTTGGCAAAGCAGACGGGAGTAAAAACAAGGTCTATTACGAAAGCTGATTTGGATCATCTCGAAGATCTGGTTGGAATTTCGAAATTAATTCTGGTTGATCTCAATGCGAGTCATTTAAAACCGCTGGAATTTATAAAAAATGTTCAATCTTTTAAGACGAGCAGAGACGTTCGCATAATATGTTTCGTATCTCATATTCACCATGAACTTAAAAAAGAGGCCGAAAATTTTGGAGATATTACGGTATTTTCACGATCTCAATTTGTGGATGAGTTGGAAGGGATTTTGAAGGGTATCAAAGAATAATGAACTACGACATAGCAATTAAAGAACGACACACCTCAGACACATCGGATGCTCTGTCGCTTGTCGGTAACACGCCGCTTGTGCGGCTGGAAAAGTTGTTCGGGGCGTATCCGGATATACCGGTGTATGCTAAGCTGGAGTGGTATAATCCGGGTGGATCGGTTAAAGACCGGCCCGCGCTGAACATGATTCGTGAAGGCGAGCGATCGGGACAATTAACACATGATAAAATCATTATCGATGCAACGAGCGGTAATACCGGTATTGCGTATGCTACATTTGGCGCAATGCTGGGATATAAAGTTACGCTCACGATGCCGGGAAATGCAAGCAGCGAGCGTAAGAAAATACTGAAAGCGCTCGGTGCCGAACTTATTCTCACAGACCCTATGGAGGGAACCGATGGGGCAATTCGTAAAGTAGTGGAATTAGTGAAAGAAAACCCCGGAAGATATTTTTATCCCGATCAATATAACAATGATGCTAATTGGCAGGCGCATTATAATACCACGGCTCCCGAGCTTCTTGATCAAACAGGGGGTGAGATAACCCATTTTGTTGCGGGTCTCGGTACAACCGGTACTTTTACCGGTGTAGCGCGCCGCCTGAAAGAGGAAAACGAATCGATACGCTGTATCGCAGTGCAACCGGATTCACCGCTTCACGCGATAGAGGGATGGAAATATCTGCCAACGGCTATCGTGCCCGGTATTTTCGATAAGTTACTCGTTGATGAAATGATTGAAGTGACTACCGAGGAAGCGTACCATTTTGTTAAGAGAGCGGCACGGGAGGAAGGATTACTTCTGGGGGTGTCGGCGGGTGCAGTGCTCGCCGCGGTTCAAACCGTATTGCAGCACTTTGATACTGTCGATCGTCTCCGGCCGCTTCGAATAGTAACCATATTTCCTGATGGAGCAGAAAAATATTTAAGCGACCCTTTCTGGAATGAGTAAGATATCAGCGAAAATATCAGGAGATCTGTCGGAAAGAATGCAAAAGCAATCGTCAGATAATTATCCGGAGGAGTGCTGCGGTGTACTTATCGGTACCGTCGAAAATAATGACGGGAGGAATATCAGGTATTTGTTTGAAACGGAGAATCAACATACAGATAATCGTGCAAGGCGTTTCCTGATCGATCCGGATGATTTTCGTAAAGCGGAGCAGTATGCAAAAGAAAATGGATGTGAAATTATCGGATTTTATCATTCACATCCGGATCATCATGCAGTTCCTTCAGACCATGACAGGGAACTGGCCTGGCCGTGGTATTTATATATAATTATCAGTGTTTTTCAGGGTAAACCGACCTCAATGGAAGGGTGGATGTTACGTGATAATCGCAGTGGATATGATCGGGTCCAAATCGAACAATCTTAATAAGTATCTCAGGGACTTTTTTTGTTGTGCGGTTTCTGCCGCTTAACCGGTTCCAAATTATTATATCAATATGTTACATTTTATGAAAGAGGTGAGATAGAATGTCAGTCAAAATTATAATACCTACACCGCTTCGGCTGTACACTGATCAAAAAGAATCTTTTAAAGTGCAGGCAAATTCAGTCGGTGAATCGCTTACCGGGTTAACGGATACTTACCCTGAGCTCCGCCGGCATCTCTACAACGAGGACGGAAAACTCAGGAGCTTCATAAATATTTATCTGAACGACGATGATATACGATATCTCGACAGGGAAAAGACACCGGTAAAGCAAGGGGATATAATAACAATAGTACCGTCGATTGCAGGAGGAACTCCTTCTGTACCTGTTGAGCAAAGGAATAGTCTGTCAAACGAAGAGATACGACGCTATAGCCGGCACCTTATAATGCCTGAAGTAGGCATGAATGGTCAGCGGAAACTCAAAACCTCCTCTGTACTAATGATTGGAGCTGGCGGACTTGGATCGCCGGCGGGTTTGTATCTCACCGCTGCCGGTGTCGGGCGAATCGGTATCGTTGACTTCGATACGGTGGATGAATCCAACCTGCAGCGTCAGGTGCTGTATACGACCGACCAGGTCGGTAAGCCGAAGCTGGAAATGGCACGCGAGCGGCTGCATGGACTCAACCCGCATGTACAGATCGATACTTATCAGACACATCTTTCTTCCGAAAATGCACTCGATATTTTTACCGGGTACAATCTCGTTGTGGACGGTACGGATAATTTTCAAACACGTTATTTGGTCAACGATGCTTGTGTCATAAAGGGAATCCCTAATGTGTATGGAAGCATCTTTCGTTTTGAGGGACAGGCATCGGTATTCGGTCTCGATGACGGGCCGTGCTATCGCTGTCTTTATCCTGAACCGCCTCCGCCGGGATTAGTACCGAGCTGTGCCGAAGGGGGCGTCTTTGGCGTATTGCCCGGTATAGTCGGATCTATCCAGGCAAATGAGGCTATCAAACTGCTTACCGGAATAGGAAATCCCTTAAAGGGACGGCTCTTACTCTTCGATGCCCTAAAAATGACTTTCCGCGAACTAAAACTACGAAAAAATCCGGATTGCCCGGTGTGCGGTGATAGCCCGGCTCAAAAGGAATTGATAGATTATGAACAATTTTGCGGGATCGATACCTCGTGGAGCCAATATAAACGCGATGCCGAGTACGAGATAGAGGTCGAAGAGTTGAAGACGTTGCTCAATAACGGCAACAAACCGGTTATTATCGATGTTCGGGAAAAAAACGAGTACGATATTGCGAATCTCGGAGGCCGGTTGATTCCGTTACAAGAATTACCCCGGCATCTGGATGAACTTGATTCGTCACGGGAAATTATCGTACATTGCAAAATGGGAGGCCGGAGCCAACAGGCTGTGGAATTGTTAAAAAGTGCGGGTTTCCGCAAGATAAGAAATCTTGTCGGTGGTATCGATCGCTGGGCTGAAAAGATAGATACTTCAATGCCGCGATATTGACAGGTGGAATATTTTTCGGTAAAACCGTATCTTATTTGAGTCAACGTAAATCACCGAAACTCAAATACCACCGATTAATTTTAAGGTCCCGTGATGAAAACACTATTTAACCGCTCAGGTTTGCATGTGCAAATGTTTGTCGTTTTTCTGCTCAGCTTTAGTCTCACGGCAGCATCGATTCATTGTGCGAGTTTTCTGGGATTAAATCTATTTACCGACGAAGAAGACGTAGCACTCGGTTTACAACTTGATGAAGAGATACGCGCTAATCCCGATCAGTATCCGGTCTTACGTAGCCATCCGCACGTGCAGGCATACGTCGAAGAAATCGGACATCGTATACTGCAATCACAGCATATACAGAAACGCGATATATATCCCTACCAATTTGAAATTATTCACGACGACAGCACCATAAACGCGTTTTGTACTCCGGGCGGTTTTATATATATCTATACAGGTCTGATGCATTTCCTCGATACTGAAGCGGCTCTCGCGGGAGTCATAGGACATGAAATTGCCCACGCAGAACGCCGCCACTCGACAAAACGAATATCCGGATATTTCGGTACACAGCTACTGTTGGCTGTTGTACTCGGTCAGGAACCCGGGATCGTAAAAGAGATTGCCGGAAACCTTTTCGCCGGTCTGGGATTTCTTGCGAACAGCAGGAAGGACGAGCGGGAAGCAGATACATTTTCGATGCGATACTTGCAGGATACCGAATACTACCCCGGTGCAATACGCTTCTTCTTCGATAAAATACTTGAAGAGCAGAATAGGCATGGAGGCACGCTGGAGCGTTTACTTTCTACACACCCGTTACCGCAGGACCGTGTGGAGCACGTCGAAAAGACCGCGATTGCGCAAAATTTCCCCGAACCCACTGAAGAAAATCTGTTTATTAAACGTTATCAGGAATTTAAAAAGACATTACCCTAACCGGTTACTTCTATGAATACAGACACACGGCATCAGGAACTTTTTAAGGCAGGATATGTAGCACTGGTCGGAAAACCGAATGTGGGGAAATCTACGATACTCAATGCGTTACTCGGGCAAAAAATTTCAATAATAACCCCGAAACCACAGACAACACGACATCGTGTTCTCGGCATTCTTAATCGTGAATTATTCCAGGCAATATTCCTCGATACTCCCGGTCTTATTGATCCCCGGTACAAATTGCAGCACTATATGGTTCAAAAGGTACACCGGGCGGTTGCCGATGCCGATATTGTTATTGTAATTGCAGATGTAACCGCAGTCTCCGTTCCGGAATCATTGATAAAAGAAATCGGGAAGAGAAACACCGCCTGTTTTTTGGTCTTGAATAAATGTGATCTCATCAATCGAAATGAAGTACTTCCTGTCATAGAATCGTTTTCGGAAAAGAAAATATTCGATGAGATTATTCCGATGTCCGCACTTAAAGGCGAGGGTGTGGACGAGCTGGAAAAAACAATCGAGCAATATCTTCCATATCACCCTCCGTATTATCCTACGGATATAGTCAGTGAACACCCGGAAAGGTTTTTCGTTGCCGAACTGATACGGGAGCAAGTATTTTTTAGGTATTCGGAAGAAATTCCATATTCAACGACCGTTCAGATACTTGAATTTAAAGAACAAGAGGGAAAAAAGGATGTCATTCGGGCTGAAATTATCGTCGATCGTGAGTCGCAAAAGCCGATATTGATCGGTAAAGGGGGAAAAAAGTTAAAGGAACTGGGAATAGCGGCGCGTAAACAAATAGAGTTATTCCTCGATCGACCGGTGTATCTTGAACTTTTTGTAAAATCACGTGATAAATGGCGCGACGATGAACAGTGGCTAAAGCGATTGGGGTATCGCGATTAATTACAGATTACCGGGATCCCTACTGATAATTATTAATCTCATACAATTTTTCATCCTATAGTCTTTATAAAAAAAGGAAATATTATGGCGAATATTCAACCCTTTAAAGGTATACGATATAATCAATCGAAAGTTCAGCTTGAGAAAGTTATAGCTCCGCCTTACGATGTCATATCACCCGAACAACAAAATGGATTTTATGAAGCTTCACCGCAAAACGTTATCCGCCTGATACTCGGGCGTGAAGAGGACAGATATGCAAGTGCGGCTCAACACCTCAAAAATTGGCTCGATGAGGATGTCCTCCTGATTGAAGAAAAACCCTCATTATACCTGCTCACCCAGACATTTATTGATAATGAGAAAAATACAATAACGCGTAAAGGTTTTATCGGTGCCTGTGAATTGATCGAACTCGATAAGGGAGTCGTACTGCCACACGAGAAAACCCTGTCGAAACCCAAAGCGGACCGGTTTAATCTGATGAAAGCCACACAGGCAAATTTCAGTCAGATTTTCGGTTTATACGGCGATCCGGATCATCATATAGACGATGTTGCGAATAATATCATGAAGCAGGAGCCCATCATATCCGTCGATTTCGAGGGGGTTAAGAACGTATTGTGGAAAATAGAACGGACAGAAGACATTGAATTTATATCGGGCGCTATGGCCGATAAACAGATTCTAATTGCCGACGGACATCACCGTTATGAAACCGCGCTTGCATACCGCGATCTCAGGAAAAATGATAATCCCGAACATACCGGAAAAGAACCCTATAATTACGTGATGATGTTCTTTGCGAATATGTACGACCCCGGACTTGTCATTTATCCGACCCATAGGGTGCTGCACGGTCTGCAAAATTTTGATGCTTCAGCTCTGTTAGATGAACTCAAAAAATCATATACCGTTGAAACGATGGGATCCCCTTCGGAACTCAGAAAAAAACTTGCGGCGGTGGAACGATATGCATTTGGATACGTTTCTCCCGGATCATATCACCTGGTTTATCTGAAACATCCCGATGCGGCGCAGGAAGTGTTACCTGCCGGTATGCCTGCCGAAGTAAAAGCGCTCGACGTGGCTTTACTGCATACGCATATCATCGGTACTATACTGAACATATCGGTCGAAGCACAGGAGCAAAAACTCTATCTCGATTATGTAAAAGATTTCGACGAGACCGTCGATGCCGTTGAGAATAAGAGAGTACAGGCGGCCTTCCTGATGAACCCTACACCGATTGATCAGGTAAGGAGCGTTGCAGGAGCCGGCTATACGATGCCTCAGAAGTCAACATACTTTTTCCCGAAACTGGTGTCCGGGCTTGTCATGAATCCGCTCTGGTAAGATAAGCTCACTTCAATGAGGTCTATTATCAAAGGAATCGAACTCTGAAAACGCAATCAACGAAGATCATACTTGGGTATCTGCTTATTTGCATTCTCTGGGGATCGACTTGGTTGGCGATTAAGATCGGACTTGAAAGTATACCGCCGTTCCTCGGAGCGGCGGTTCGGTTTTTAATTGCAGCGATCATCATGACTGCAGTTGTTGCCATTAAGCAGGTCCATATACCGAGAGATCCTATAGCAATCCGTCTTTACCTGGTTGCCGGTTTCTTTACCTTTTCACTCGGCTATGCATTTGTGTATTGGGGTCAACAATATGTACCCTCGGCACTCGCATCGATCTTATTTGGAACATTTCCTTTTTTCGTCGCGGCACTTTCGTGGTTCGTTTACCGGATTGAGTATTTGACCTGGATAAAAGTAACCGGTGTTTTGGTGGGGTTTATCGGCGTTGTGATTATATTCTCCGAAGACCTGCACTACCATCCGGATGATTTGTCGTATTTCGGGATGCTCGCGATCATAGGTGCCGCAATTATTCAGGCGTTCGCGTCGGTGACGATTAAAAAATACGGTTATCAGCTTAGCACGTTTGCC
>SLQE01000300.1 GCA_007131635.1 Bacteroidota bacterium
GAAATCGGATGATACGTCGGGCGCGCCTTTCTATAAATTTCAAGCGCCATCTCCAACCCCTCCGCGGTTTCTGCAAGTTTTGTATATAAAGGCATAAGGAATTTCCTGCGACCTTGTTCGAGCAGAAAACTCTCAAGAGCCGGGTACGCTCTTTCATATTGATTGTCGATTGCATGCAGTAACCAGGCGTGCAGTATTTCAGAGTTCTCGGATCGGGTCAAATCAAATGTAGTGTCGAGTTCAATCATCTGTTCGTGGGATAAATCCCCGGGCAAATTCATAAAAAAGTGAAGCCAATGGTGTGTGGTCCAATCAGCGACATCGAGTTCCCCGGCATCCGTTCCGTTCACCCATGCTTCAATCTGATCTTCAACCCGTTTGAATTCATCCGAATGAACCCGCGGGCAATTGTCCGGCAATCCTGTTCCATAGACCCATTCGTCGAGTTTTAATACTTCTTCAAGGTCGGGCCGGACGGTCTCGTCGGCCGGCACTTCACGGATCGGAGCATCGATGATTGTTTCCCGAAAATGAATCAGAAATTGCTCTGCAGTCATCGTCTGGAATGCGAATGAGTTAAAATAATGCAGCAGGTAATCATCGAATCTTTCTCTGCCAAGGTTGTTCTCAAGCATCTTTAAGAAGAACGCTCCCTTTATATACGCAATCGCTGTCATACCGTCATCGGGATCCCGGTCGCGGAGGTCGAGATGCAGCCGGGTGTCGGGATTCGTTTCCCCCATCTCCTCAATGGTTGCAATCAGGTCCTGATAATCAAGATGCCAGAGCATTTCCGCATAATCACGGCCGTAAACTTCCTCCATGATGCGGTTTGTCATATAGGATGTAAACCCTTCATTGATCCAGAAATCATTCCACGTTGCCATCGTCACTAAATTTCCTGCCCACGAGTGAGCAAGCTCATGCGCAATCAACGACAACAGCGAACGGTCACCGGCAATGATAGTCGGCGTTACGAAAGTAAGCCGTGCATTTTCCATCCCGCCAAACGGGAAACTGGGCGGTAAAACCATTATGTCATACCTGCCCCACCGGTATGCTCCGTACATTCCTTCGGCGGCTTTCATCTTTTCTTCGGTTTCGGCGAACTCCCAGGCGGCTTCTTCGATTATCTCCGGTTCCGCAAAAACACCGATCCGTTCACTCAACGGGCGAAACTCAAAATCTCCGACGGAGAGTGCGAGCAAATAGGTCGGGATCGTCTGTGGCATTTGAAAATAATAGAGCCCATCGGGGCTTTTCTCTTTCTGATTTTCAGCACTCATAACCGCCATAAGACCTTCGGGGACTCGGACCTGTGCATTATAGGTAATACGGCTGCCGGGAGTATCCTGACAGGGGATCCAGGTTCTCGCGAGTATTGCCTGCGACTGTGTAAAGAGAAACGGATGCCGGCCACCGGCTGTCTGCTCCGGTTGAAGCCATTGTAATGCCGCGGCATAAGGAGAAGTCCGGTAATACACATGCACCCGGTCGGTTGTCGGCGTAATCGTTATTGTAAGCGGTTGTCCCAGATATTGCACAACATCACCGAGTATAAACGATGTTTCCTCCTCACTGTCGTTGAGCGTTACACGCTCAATCGTAAGATCACGCGTATCGAGCACGAATGTTTCCGTTCCGGTAAGGTTGTTAATAGATAATGATGCCTTGCCCGAAATAACATTTTCATCAAAATGCACCGTTAGATCAAGATCCATATGCCTTACAACGACATCATCAATGTTCGAAAATGTGTGATAATCCCTATCCTGATCTATAGGTTCCTCAGGCGCACAGCCGATAATGAACAAACCGAACACCAGTAAGAGAATATATCCGGATAGAAATCTATGCTTGTTGCTTTTCATATCGTTTTCCTTTCTTTATTTTGTTCAGACGGTTACCGATACCAAGATCTTGTTTTGATAATACCGGAAGAACGGGCGCGATACTCAGAGACCTCTGCTCGCCTTTGTAATAAACCCGTTCAAGGAACAAACCCGACGGAGGCGCGGTGAGTTTTGCAGGCTCATCCGATTTCTTCTGAAAAAATTTTCGGACATGAGATGGCTGCAATGTACCTCTTCCGACTTCAACCAGGACGCCGACTATTTGCCGGACCATTTTCCAGATAAAATGCGAACCGGTAATTCGTATGAGTATCAGGTCTCCCGCCTCTTCGACCGTACAAGCATCGATAAGAACCTTTGTCGATTGTTCAGCCGGATCTGCCGCGGTAAACGATTGGAAGTCTCCCATCCCGACGAAAGCTTGCGCGGCACTCCTCATAGCACCGGCATCCAGCGTATCTTTGATCCACCATACAAATCTTTTCCCGAGTGCGGTGCGGCGTCTCGATAGTTGATATATATAGCTCCGTGCAACGGCATCGTGCCGTGCGTGAAAACGGTTCGTTGTTCTTTCTACCTCTATAATAGATATATCATGAGGTAAACCGTCATTCAGCTTCATTCGGATTACTTCCGGTGCAAGCATTGTCTGTACATCCAGATGAGCGATCTGCATGATCGCGTGAACACCGGCATCGGTGCGACCCGATCCATAAAACTCAAACGTTTCGGTTTGAAAAACCTTTCGCACCGATTTGAACAGCTCCCCCTGAATTGTGCGGACGTTACTCTGAAATTGCCAACCACGGTAGCGGGTACCTTCATATTCCATATAAACTTTAAATCGAGCCATATTATTGTGTTTTCAGCCGTAAACCTGAGCGGTTGTCGTTAAATAAAACCGGCCGATAGAGATATCGAACTCGTCGCCCTCCACACTACGCATACGGTAGGTACCTTCCATAGTCCCCCAATCGGTGTTGAGCGGACAGAAGCTTGTATATTCGAATGATGCACCCGGCTCCAGACGCGGGTGCTGCCCGATGACCCCCGGTCCCTGCACTTCATCTCTATCGCCATGTGCGTTGATTATTATCCAGTGGCGTGAAAGCAATTGTATCGGCGTTTCCCCTTCATTTTTTATAATGATCTTATAGGTAAAGAAATAATAACTTTCTTCAGGATGGGACCGCTCGGGAACATATTTTGCATCGGCAATCACGCGAATGCCGCTTGTCATTGTATCTGAATGTAATGTGTTTGTCATGAGTACTTTCATGTATTGTGCAGGGGCATTTAATCTAAAAATGTAACATAATGTTTGTAGAGATCAAATATCGATTCAACATACCGTACCGGCTCCACCCCGGTCGCATAACCGTATTGAACCATTTCCGTATTGTAATATTCCGGATTCGATTTTTTGAGCATAAATCGCTCCACGTTCGAATGCCATATATCGGGGTCGGCATCGTAGGCCGACGCGAGACGCCGCGCATCCTGCACATGTCCATGTCCGACATTGTATGATGCAAGGATGAAATTCAACCGCTCCCGTTCGTCTTGTATGAACTCACGCCAATATTCATCGAGCCATACTAAAAAATTCACGCCGGCCCTGATATTTTCTTCCGGATGATACGGGTTTGTCGCACCGAACTCACGGGCCGTCGTCGGCATTAACTGCATCAGACCGACGGCACCTGCCCAGGAACGCGCCCGCGGTCTGAACTGCGACTCCTGATACACAAGTGCGGCAAGCAGCCGCCAGTCCCAGCCGAGTCGCTCTGCCTGCTGCTGCAATAGTTCGTCATAGGGAGATATCGAACCTCCCGTGAACGGGAAGTAATCACTGCCATAACGAACGCTGAATGCCCGTCGGTTTTCATAATATTTATTATAAATAACATAATAATCTACTTCATTCTGTATACTTGCAAGCCACTCATTTATGGCATCGAGTAAATCCGGCGATGAATACCGGACAGCCCAGGCAGTCTGTTGCGGCAGACTTACCGGCGTTTCTACATCGATATCCCGATAATACACGGCATGAATCCTGGCAATATTTTCATCGGCGACCGTATATTCAATTGTACCATCTGAAACCTGCCGCATCAGATCATCGGTTGTAAATTCACCGGCAGCTTCGACAATTTCAATATCTCCGCCAATTTCTCCCGAGAGATTTTGCAGCCGTGTCCTGTAAACCGAACCTTTTCGGACGTGGACTGTTTTACCGGCGAGGTCAATGACGTTTCGGATTAACTCGTTTTCAATTTGATGCAGCATCATATTTTGCCAGTTTTCCGGTTTCCGCTGTACCAATACCTGCCGGGTAACATTCAACGGTTCGGTAAAAGCAACTATTTCACGCCGTTCCGAGGTTACGGTCAGATTATACGCAAGTAAATCACCCTCACCGATGTTCAATTTTTCAAACATGGTTTCGATATCCCGTACAACTTTAATATGTATCGGAATATCCAGATGTTTGCTCAACATCTGGAGAAGCTCATACTCATATCCCATCGGCTGACCGCGGTATATAAAATAACTTATGGGACTGTAGCCGGTTACTGCGATGAGTTCTCCCCGTTCACGGATTTCCTGAAGATCAATCACCTTCGGTTGCCTACAACCGGCGAATACTATCAAAATAGCTATATAAGCGATTATCCATATTTGACGGTGCATGAGGATTGTTCCCGGACTTTTTTTTACATTCAAGCCAAAATTAAAAATTATGCATATTTTGGATAAATAACAAATAATTACTACGTGCTATTTACCACCCCGCAGCCGGCCGGTTTGCATGGTCTCCGCTTTCATTTCGTTCTTCAACTCGGTTCTGAACTTCGGCAGCGATTCGGGATAATTTCTCTGTATAAAATCAATTAGTTTTTCACGAACTTCACATCTCAATTCCCAGGCTCTCCCGGAGTTTTCTGCACTCATCAATGCACGTACCTCGACGGTGGATTCCCGGGCATCGGTCACCTGCACAACGTCTACTTTACCGTCCCAGTATTCCGATTGTTTTAAAATCTTCGTCAGCTCTTTCCGGATTTCCTGAAGTGGTACAGTATAATCGACATAGAGAAAAACGGTGCCGAGTATATCGGCTGAAATCCGCGTCCAATTCTGGAACGGTTGTTCAATAAAATAACTTATCGGTAAAACAAGCCGGCGCTGATCCCAAATCGCCACGACGACATAGGTCAGCGTGATCTCCTCGATACGGCCCCACTCGTTTTCGACAATCACCACATCGTCGATCCGTATCGGCTGGGTAAGAGCAATTTGAAAACCGGCAAGAACGTTTGCTATGGTGCGTTGTGCCGCGAAACCGATAATTAAACCCGCGACACCGGCAGATGCAAGCATACTTGTACCAATTTGTCTGAAGTTCTCAAAGTTCATAAGCACGGCGGCAAATGCGAACAGGCAAATCACAAAAATGAGAATTTTCCGGACAATATCCATTTGGGTGTACATCTTCCTTGCTTCGAGATTATCTGCCACATCAATCCTATACCGATCCAGAGTGATATCTTCAAGGACGCCCGTCAATCGTATCAGTAACCAGGCGACGGCTATGATGACAAACGTGCTCATGACAATAGCAAGGTAATGAACCGCCTGGTCGGGTAGATTCAATGTATGAACAGGGACACTGATACGAATCGCAACCAATGGTATGAATAACCTCAACGGCGCACGGAGGTGTTTTATCATGGATGTATCCAGTGTTTGACTCCGTCTTGCCGCGATTTTCCGTAAAATACGAAACAGCATGTAGTGAACGGCTAACCCTACAAGAACAGCGACGGCAATAAAACCGAACGACCAAAGATATAATTCTATTTCATGGATTAGGTTTTCCATAGTATCTCCCTTCAGGTAGTCACAGAATTGGTAGATTGGATTAGAATAAGATAAAAAACCCCGCAGGCTACACTGCGGGGTGCTCTTTTAATTCGAAATAACCGGAGTAATCATTTTTTATGCGGTTGCCTGCGTCGTTTGTATATTCCCTGCATCGATTTCTTTCGGTTCAACTCCCCGCCATTCCGCTATCTGGGTAATTATCATAGTACGTATTTTCTCACGGAGATGCTGAATATCTTCCGGATTCAAACCGGTTGTATCAACCGGCGGCAGGACTTTCACTAGTATATCACGCGGCTTACCAAACTTCCAGGATTTTTTCGGGAGGCAATCGCGCGACCCTTCGATGACTAAAGGCAGAATCGGTACCTGCGCCCGTATTGCAAGCTGAAATGCACCATCAGTAAACCGATGCACCAAACCGTCGGGTGAGCGGGTACCCTCAGGAAAAAAGATGACCGAACATTTATTTGCAATATAACGTGACGCTTGTATGAATGCTTTAGCCGCTTCACGTTTATTTCCTCTGTCTACAGGTATATCTCCTGACATTCTAAGCATCCACCCCACTATCGGTAACTTAAATATTTCGATTTTTGCCAGCCATTTCATCTCCCACGGTAAATTCGATATCAACGGAATATCGGCAAAAGACTGATGATTGCTCACAACAATGTATGGTCTCCGGGGATCTGAGATCATATCCCCTTCGATTTTCAATTTCCAGAGAGGATTTGCCTTTGTCATGACAACACCCAAACGACGGAACATTCTGCCGGTTCTGTATCGTACCGGATCACGATCGAACAGACGCATGATCCCAAGAAGCGGAAACCAGATAAGAATAAGCAAAGCAGCAGATGTCCATACCCATAATGAGCGCAGCATGTCTATCATAGGTTTTTGTCTCCTTCCTGAGAGTGAATAAGAGAAATCCTTTCGGATATTATAATTTTACTTTCTCATCTGCTGAGCTACCCGTGCGATCCGCTCGCCGAGCAACCGGCAATCGGCGAGTTCATATTCATCGACTCCCTCGTGCGGAGCAGTGTCGGTCATTGCCGTCGCCCCGAACGTTCCCCAGGCTTCATACAAAGGACCGGCAACGATCATACCGTTGTTCATCATCGCCAGCAACAATGAGATAACGACAAGTTCCTGTCCGCCGGTTCTGCTTCCGCCCGGACAAAAAGCTCCGCCCACTTTATCGAACATCGGTAATTCGTATTCGAAATACCAGGCATCAATAAACTCTTTCATCGGCGCAGCGACATTTGCGTAGTAACTCGGTGATCCGAGAATGATACCGTCGGCCCGGACAAGATCGTCTTTTATTACTTCTTCCACCGATTTAACAACCGCGGTCGCACCCTCTACAGCATTCACTCCATCGGCGACCGCAAGCGCCATCTCTTTCGTGTTACCGGTCATAGAATAATACACAATCAGCACCTGTGTATCATCGTGTTGATCGGCAGAGACCGGTGCGGCACATAAGACAACAATCAGAATAATAAATACAAACATATTGATATCCGTTATATTTTTTATTTGTGTCAGGTTATTGTTCGAATCGTTCTCGGAATTTATCGGGAACCGACACCGGTTTGCGCGCATTGTAATCAAAAAATACTATCCCGGTTTTCGCATATGCCACTATTTTTTCCGATTCACCGTTCGAGATGCGATATATGAGATCACAATTCATCCTGCCGAAATCGTTAACGGCAATATCAATGCGTAACGTATCGCCGTAAAATATCTCGCCTCTATAAACTATCGCGACATCAGCCATAATGATGCTTTTCCCTTCAATGTCGATTTCCGAATAACCGTAATTCTTTAAAAATTGCAACCGTGCCTCGTGGATTATAGAGAGCAATGCGTCGTTACCGAGATGTCCGCCGTAATTTATATCGGTGATACGTACGGGAACAGTTGTGGTAAAATTGAATGTTTCAGGAGGAATGATTTTTATTCGTGCCATATCGGTCGGGCATCTGTGATACTGTCAAAATTTTGTCAGCGGATGGCTCGTTAACATATGGTCTGTGCATGGTGCTTTCCCGTTCCATGACATCGTGTTCTTGTATTGTGCAGATAATATCATAGCACGGGAAAGCACATAACACTTCCCTCTTATCAGGAAGATTATCGATAAAACATGTATCTGTTATCGACAATCGTTGCTTCATTGCGCAATCCTTCGAGCCACTGTCTGAAGAACTCCTGCCGCTTTGTTCCCAGCAATTCCTGTTTTATATTCTCATATTGATCGGCAAATCTTTCTTCGTCAAACTCGGTTCGCTGTACCGGCTCTATCAGATATATGTGTCTCGATCCTTCAAAGGGTTTTGAAAGTTCTCCTATTTCCAAACCAAACGCGGCACCGATAAACTTAGCATCACGACCGACACCCGGAATATTCGAGTTTATACTTATGTCGGTTGCGGTTTGTACATCGATTGTCGGATCAATTCCGGTAATTTTATTTAACGGACCGCCCTCAAGTTTACCGTATATTTCCTGTGCCCGTTCACGGGCTTTTTCCCATCGTTTCTCGCGGAGGAGATCTGCTCTGATTTGTGATCGGACCTCATCAAGCGGTTTAACACCTTCACGCTGAACATCAACAATTTTGAAGATGCCGTAGCCATTTGTTAACTCAAGTACATCACTGATATGGCCCCGGCGATTCTCGAATGCAAACCGCATAGCAGACTCATTTCTCCCGACGCCCGGAATGATGCCGTCTTCGGTAAACAACCCTGTCTCACGGATCTCGAGACCCAGATAGTTTGCTTCATCGTGAAAATCCCGTTGCTGTGCTATAAAGGCAAAGTCCGATGCCATATCAAATATCTCATTGCGGGTGAACGGACTTACCTCAACCGGCTGGTGAATTGTCGCAAACTTTACCTCTTTGTTGGTTCGATCATTGACCTGAATGATATGCAATCCGAATTGTGATTCGACCGGACCTACGATCTCACCCACTCGCGCGCCGAACGCCGCCTGTTCAAACGTCGGAACCATTCTCCCTCTTCCGAACCAGCCGAGATCACCGCCGCGCTGACCGGAACCCGGATCTGCGGAATATTCTCGGGCCAGATCGGCGAAATCCGCACCTTCATTCAACGCTGCTATCAATTCATCGGCTTGCTCGAATACCCCGGCGCTATCCTGATCCTCATCAAATCGCAGTAGAATATGCCGTGCACGAACAAATTCATCCCGTCCTGTTCTGGTTTCGATTATCTTCAGGAGATGGGCCCCGTCTTCGTCAACAAGAGGTCCGATAACATCTTCCGGTTCACCGGCGAATAATACCCGCTCTTTTTCGGGCGTCAATTCTCCGGGTTTGAAGAAAGCGTCCGCAAAGGGGGTATGGGAGTAATTTTCAACTAATTCGAGAAAATCGTCACCTTCGTCTATACGCTGTTTGTAGTATTCGATTTCCCGCACGGCGTCGTTTGTATCCGCTGCGGACGGAACAAACGGAAAACTGACAAATTCAAGTTTACGTTGCGGTGGGCTTTTAAATTCCTGCGGGTTTGCGTTGTAATACCTCTGGATATCTTCGTCGGAAACTGTTACCGCATCCGATGGAACAATCCTGTTTGGATCGAGTGCCACATATTGAACATCCATACGAATATTCTGTTCTTTGAAACGTTGGCGGATTTCACCTTCGGTGACTCTGACAGATGCCATGAGCAGACTTTGTAGTTTTTCCTGCATTCGCTGCTGACGAAGCATCTGCTCAAGCTGAAAGACCTGTTCGCGGTTTCTCGGATCAGAAAGAGCCATATCATATGCAACCCGGTCAAAATTTCCTTCTTCATCGATAAATTGCTGAGTCAGGAACTGCGGAGGGTTCTCGCCATAAACCCAATTCACGATTTCATCATCCGTTACCCGGATTCCCCGGCGGCGGATTTCCTCTTCCAGCAGAATTTCGTTCACAAGATTTTCCCAGACCTGTTCCCGGATAAAACCCATAAATTGTTCGTCGATTTCACCGCCGAATTGCTGTCGCTGCATTTCGGTTACATTTCTCAATACTTCGGAGAATTCCTGATACGTTATTTCACGATCATTAACCTTACCGAGGACGTTTTGTCGTGCGCCACGCATCCCTCCAAAATCCATTCCCCATTCAAAAATAATCATTACAACAAACGCGATCACAAGTCCGATGAGGATAGCGGGCATGTTGTCGCGCATTTTGGTCATTAAAGGCATATATCACTCACTCCTTCACGTTCGAGGTGGTTTCTAAACTATTCTATTTTCGGAATCGAAGACAAACGTTCAATATAAATTACCTATCGGTAAAAAGCAATTATTTTATTGACTTTTGACGCTTTTTCATTTATATTTTTATTTCTTGAGCTTGTAATGATGTAAACACTAATTAATAGTAAAAACGTTTCAATACTCTGGCTTTTGTGTATAGAGGGAGGTAACTTTTCTGTGAAGAAAAACCGCACTAAAATTATTATAATTCTGGCCGCCATCGGTCTATCGTTATATTTTCTCTATCCTACCTATAAGGATTATCAATATACGAAAACGCTCCAGGAACTCAGCGGCGCCGATAGCATTGCCTTTTTCGATGAACATGAAGATAACATCAGAAAGGCCCGGCTTCAAAGAATGAAGCTCGGACTCGACCTGCAAGGCGGCATGCGCGTCGTGCTTGAAGTCGACGTACTTCGATTGCTCGACGAACTCGCTGAGAACAAGGATGAGCAGTTTGAAGAATTACTGCAGCAGGCACGTGCCGAAGTCGACGGTACAGATGAGGCAGCATTGGATGTATTCGCACGAAAATTCAATGAAGCAGGCATTCGCCTCAGCCGCTATTACGGCAGCATTCGCGACACCGATGAACAGATTTTCCGCAATCTCCGAAGGGATGCCGACGGTGCAATCGACCGCGCTATCCAGATTGTCAGAAATCGCGTCGACCAGTATGGTGTTGCGGAACCGGGCATCCAACGAATGGGAGCGAGACGGATTATAGTCGAGTTACCCGGTGTTACAAACGAGGAGGAAGTGCGACAACTCTTGCAGGGCACGGCGATGCTCGAGTTTAAATTGCTCCGTGACCCCGAGATTGTATTTAACGTCATTGAACGAATAGATACATATCTTGCTCAGGAACTGAAAGATCCGGAAGCGCTGGATGATATAGATCTTGATACGCTCGATACTACGGAGTTCGACCCGGATATCACCGAAGAAGAGCTTCGAAGACAACACCCATTCCTCTATTATGTACGCCCTCATCAGGACGGCAGCGGTATAGCCTATATTTCCGAACATCACCGCGACCGTGTCAGGGAAATCATTAACCGTCCGGAAATCAGAGACCTGATGCCTTCGAATTTTCAATTCGTTTTTTCGGCAAACTATCATTTCATTGCAGAAGGAACAGAGTATTACATTATGTACGGTGTCCATGAAACACCCGAGCTAACGGGGGGTGTTGTAACGGATGCGCAGGCGACAATCGATCCGCAATTTAACCAACCGATTGTCACGATGTCGATGAACAGTGAAGGATCGCGTGAGTGGGCACGTATCACCGGTGCAAATATCGGCCGGCAGATAGCAATTGTACTCGATGATGCGGTGTTCTCCGCACCGGTCGTCCGATCGCGTATCACCGGCGGAAGATCGCAAATCGAAGGAATGGCGAATATCGAAGAAGCCAGACTGCTGGAGATAATACTAAAAGCCGGTGCTTTACCCGCACCCGTAGCAATCGTCGAACAAAGAACAGTCGGCCCGTCGCTTGGTGAAGACTCGATCAGACGGGGACTAAATTCAATAATACTTGCGCTCGGTCTTACGATCATCTTTATGATAGTATATTACAGTACTGCCGGTTCGATCGCCGACCTTGCTTTGCTTTTTAACATTTTATTCATACTCGGGGTACTTGCAGGATTCCAGGCAACCCTCACACTACCCGGTATTGCGGGTATCATACTCACCATCGGTATGGCAGTCGATGCGAACGTGCTCATTTTCGAACGAATACGAGAGGAGCAGGTAACAGGAAAAA
>SLQE01000221.1 GCA_007131635.1 Bacteroidota bacterium
CCAGGCGTTCCCCCATACTTTCATCTCTGCTCTTAAAACAATCTTTTCGCCCGGTATATATTCTTCTACGCGCCAGAAATCGAGAGCATCGCCGGTATATAATTGAGTCGGGTGACGGCGGCCGCGGCGAAGCCCTACCCCGCCTATCTGTTTGTCTATAAACCCGCGGATTTTCCACAATTTGTCGGCATATAACCATCCCCGGTTACCCCCGAGCGACGTGACTACCGAAAACAACCTGTCTGCGGGAGCATCCACCGGGACAACCTGTTTGTCGGTTAAAAAGTGAGAGGGGTCAACCGAAGATTGACGTACAACGCTGGAAGCATCGGTCCACGATGTCTCGATTTCGTGAGAATGAATTTTTTGGAATGCACGCTGAACTGCCTCTTCAAAACTCATCGGTTTCACACTGAATTCCTGTAACGCGTCGTTATTCTCACAGATTGTTTCGTGGCGCAGACTTTCTATAAGCGTGCGTGCCATCTGTGCCGGTACCGGAGTGACCAGGTTGACCCAATAGGAGGATAGTGTCGGTGTTAAAACCGGAACGGGAATCAGATAGCGTTTTAATCCGAGGGTACGTGCGATTGTTATCATCATATCGCCGTAGGTAATAACATCGGGACCTCCGATATCGTATATTTTTCCGGCTGTGTCGGGTTTTTCGATACATTCTCCCAGATATCGGAGAATATCGCCTATGGCAATCGGTTGTGTCTTTACATAAATCCATTTCGGACATATCATAACCGGCAGACGGTTTACAAGATGATGGATTATTTCGAATGATGAGCTGCCCGAGCCGATAATAATTGCCGCCCTGAATTCCGTTACAGGAACCTCGCCCGAACGCAAAATATCGCCGACTTCATGTCTGCTTCGCAGATGAGGGGATTGATCCGGCGACCGTTTCCCCAGGCCGCCTAAATAAATAATACGTTTTACATTGTAAATACCGCACAGGGTCATAACCTGCCAGGCTGCCGAACGGTCGAATTCTTCGAATGATTTTTTCCCCGATAACATCGAGTGTGCGAGATAGAAGACGATATCTATATCTTTAAATGCGGGCGGCAGGGTGTCGGGTTTGAGAAGATCGCCGGTGTATATTTCAACAGGGTCCCACTTCCGGTCACGGACTTTATTCGGATCGCGTACAAGTATTCTTACTTTATGTCCCTGCTCCAGGAGCCGGGGTACCAACCTGCCGCCGATATAGCCGGTTGCGCCGATGACCAAAATGGATGCCATAGAAATACGATAGTAAATTATTTAAAATTCTGCACTGATACCAATTGAAGGTAATATGCCGATAGAACCCGTCTGTTCAATCTCACCCGTCCTATTGTTAAATCTTGGTACGTCGACGAATGATCGGTCATAGACATTCTGTATATCAATATAGGTAATAAGGACCCACCGGTCAAACGACCAGCGCCTGTCGACGCGGACGTCGAGACTATGGTTTGCCGCAATACGCAGACTATTATAGAGCATGATATCCTGTGTTCCATCCGGATTGAATGGCGTGTACGGCCGGCCCGTTGCATACCGGAATCGTGAGCTGAATTCCCATTTTTCATTCAATATGTACCCTCCTCCGAGATTGATGATCCATCTCTGATCGAAGATGCCGGGTCGTGATTCACCGTCAAGTGCGGTGAATTCAGAGTTGTTGTAACTGATGCTCATTGTACCGTAAGCGGGGATATTCGACAATTTTTTTTGCATGAATAATTCGACACCGAACGCGCGTCCTTTCCCTTCACTGACGAGCGGATCGATTCCGAACGAAGCGAATCCTTCTTCGGATCCGCCGAATCCCGCGCCGGTGTTGGCCATAACAAGATAATCGCGTTGCAAGCTTGCGGGATAGTTAAAGTAATTTTTGTAGTAGCTTTCCAGACTGATTTTTGTATCTACCCGTATCAAATGCTCTATTCCTATAATGTATTGATCGACGCCGATATGTCGAAGAGACCGGTTGAAGGGGTTGGCCGCCAACCAGATATATGAAGGCGATTGATAATATCTTCCAACGGCGGCGTTCAGGTCGGTTTTATCGGAAAATGAGTAGCTTGCCGACAGCCGGGGTGAAAAGGCAACGGGATCGTCGATGAGATCAAAGTAATCGGCGCGCAGACCTCCGGTAATACTCAACGCATTGAACCGGCGGGTCAGTTGAGCATAGAGAGCTCCTTTATATCCCGCGGTCTTAAAAAGTTCGTCAACCGATATTTCGTTCCCGAAATTTGTCTCGAAGGATCGAAGGAACAAATCGCTTTTAATATTTGCTATCTGTGCCTGAGTACCGAGATTGATCTCTGTGTCCCTGTCGAGTTTCAAAACAAGATCCGTCCTGAAAGATGTTTCAGATTCATACGAATTGTTCCGGAAGATCGGTTTGAGATCGATATCGTCCTGACGATAGGCATATTCTACGTACGTTTGTCCGAGCGTAAACGTTATAAAACCGGACGGCAGTAATCGCTGCCAGGAAATACCGCCTATGTATTGATCCTGATTGCTGTATAAGATTCTCGAATTGTCAAAACGCCGTTCTTCCGTATCATTGAAAACGCGAACGTTATTCAGAGCGGCTATACCCAGGATAGAGATACGGTCATTATTCGATATGCGGTAATTTGCCTTACCGAGAAAATCCCAGTATTCAGGGACGAAGCCGAATCCGGCGGCGCGGAAAATAAAGTCGAGATAACTTCGACGCGCGGAAAAAATCATATTACCACCGTTGTTGATGGGTCCTTCGAGATTCAGACCGAATTGAGAGGCGGAGATAGTTGCTTTTCCGCCGATACGGTCGCTTCTCCCGTCTCGGAGATCGATCTGCAATACCGATGAGAGTCTGTCACCGTACTGTACACCAAATCCGCCGGTAGAAAAACTCGTACCGTTGATAAAATCAAGATTAATGAAACTCTGAGGTCCGCCCGTCGCTCCCTGTGTACCAAAATGATTTATATTCGGAACTTCGATACCTTCGACAATAAAAAGATTTTCGCTCGGTGCACCGCCGCGAAC
>SLQE01000018.1 GCA_007131635.1 Bacteroidota bacterium
AGCACAATGCGCATCATGTTCTTCATTACTTTTTCATATTCGATCTCTTCCGAGAGCGCCTGAGACGCTTTGAGAAGAGAGATATAATCGATCGCCGAGGAAGATAATTCCGTACTTGTCCCGACCTTGGAAGCGGTCATGTTCTTCCTTTGTAGTTTTTTCGATTCAGTAATTTGCGGAAACTTTTCATGCATCGCGTTGACTTTTGCGCTTGCGCCCCACGTGGCATATCCCCGGTGAGCTTCCATCAGGTACAGATCGGCAATTTTCGTCTTACCCCTTGAAAGAAAGAACAGCCCCGCCCGTTCATTCGCCAGCGATTCCATAGGAATAAATTGATGTTCCTTCGCGGACCGTATCGCATCATCATACAAATTCATCGCCGCTTCCGTCCGACCTGATAGTGCAGCCGTCTCGGCCTGAAGGAGCAGATACATATTTTCAAAATTCTCCGGACAATGTTCCGTCCACCGCTTAAATTTTTTCAGATTACCTGCAAGTGTTTTTTTATATCCTGCCCTTTCCCGCGCCGATGCTTTCTGGAACATGGCGGTAAGCAGTAACGATTCATAGAAGTAATACTCTGCTTCGACTAACTGTCCGCTCAGGTTGTATGTTAAATCCTTCGATCGATTGATGTATTCCATAGCATCACCGTAGTTACCCAGGAGATACGCACTTTCAATTTTATGGAGGAGAAAATACATCTTCGCGACACTGAATTTCGATGCGTTGAGTTTATCCGAGAATTCAGACTCCCGGAAATCATCCGTATCAAATGTCGCTTTTCCTTTTGTCTGCCCCTGCAAGTTAAGAATAAACTGCCGGAACGTTGTTAATGCCAGTGCCACATCGTCGAAATGAATCTTCCGGGCAAACCCGATCGCCGGATTCAGATGTTGTATAATCTCGCCAAGCGGATGTCCGATAAATAATGAAGACATTGCAATATGAATATCGGCATAGGAGGCATATTTAAAATCTCCGCTTTCGATGCTCGTCTTTCTGCCGTCGCCGAGATAGGTAAGATTTGTCTTTGCATGGTTCTTCCAATGATTAAGTACCGATGCCATAAGGAAATTCGCTCTTCCCTGAAATAATCGGTCGTTCAACCTCTCACTGATTGCCAACCCGAGTTTTCCGAATTCATATCCGGTTTTATACGCTCCGAATCCCGAATTCAGTATAAGTCCGTAAATCCCCAGAGCAAACGATGATGCCGGAGCCAATCCATGCCGTAGAGTGATATCCACCATCTTTGCGATTGTCAAACCGCTAAACTCCCGGCTGGTAGAATATGCAATATTTGAGGAATCCATAAGGATCTCGAGAGCAACCCTTTTTCGGGTATCGGTCATTTCCGGCAGCCGGGCGAGGGAACTTATCTCTTTTCTTCCAACCCGGAGTCTCACTTTTATAAGTTCCTGAAATACGGAAAGTTTCCCCGGTTTTGCCGGTATGCTTTCATCAGCCAGACTTAACCCGGCCCGAATCGCTTCAATGGCTTTATCGTGCTCACCGCTGTGTGTATAGAGGAGAACCATTTTTTGGTATATCTCCGACTTCTCGATATCCGACCGGACCTCTTTCAGATTTTTATGGAAGTGTTCCTCGGCTATATCGAATCTTCCAAGCAGATAAGCACATTCACTGAGTTCATGCAGGAATTCCTGGCCAATTGCGTAGTGCTCTTCCGCTTCGTCATTTTCTAATAGCGAATAGCCGACCGACAAATACTCATATGCCGCTTCGAGTGCGATCGCGGCCTTTGCTTTCTTCCCGGCAATGAGATTCAGCCGGGCAAGCTCACCCGACTTCTTCCTGTCTGTTATAGCGCGCCGGGCGAGATTTAACTGGTTGACGATCTCGAAAATTTTCTCCTCTACCCGTTCCCGCGGTACGGATTGCAGTATACTATATCCCACTTTCAGATGGATAGCATTTCTGCTATCCTCCTGTACAAGCGAGTATGCCGACTGCCTGACCCTGTCGTGTGAGAATTTATACATCATCTCCGAGTAGTCGCCCGGAAGTTGATAAGAAAGCGGTTGATCCTCACCGGTTGCATCCGGGATAAATTTATACGCATCGCCGATAGGAATAATCAATCCCTCCTGAATTGCTTCCCATAAATCACCGGCGGTTTTAATCTGTGACTTCCCGTACGCGGGCGCCAATATATTAAGATCGAATGTCGTACCGATGCATGCTGCATACCTGAGGACATCCACGACCGAGTGTCGGAGTTTTTGAATTTTCGCTGCCATAAGGGAAACGACGTTATCTGTTATGCCGACTTGTTGTATCTCGTCGATATCCCACTTCCAGACTCTCAACTCCTGATCAAAGGTTATTGCTTTTTCGCGGTGGAGATATTTTAAAAATTCATTTATGAAATACGGATTGCCTTCGGTTTTATGATGAACCAATGCGGCAAGCGCAGCCGACTCGCTGCTATCCGTATGTAACGTATCCACAATGATGTCATTTATAACAGGTACAGGAAGCGGATTAAGATCTATCTTTGTGACAGGAACGCCCGATTTTTCAATATCATCAATGACTTCCTGAACGGTTCCTGCCGACTCCAGTTCTTCTTCCCGCAATAACCATATAATCATTACATTACGAATCCCGGGATTCGGCAATACGAGCTGAATCGATTTAATAGAAGGAACATCTGCCCATTGCAGATCATCAAAAAAGATAACGAGCGGTTGATCCGGTTGAGCAATTGCCTTGATGAAATTCTGAAAAACGTTATTCAAACGGTTTTGCGATTCAACGGTCGGAAGTTTCTGCACCGGCGGCTGCTCCCCGAGAATTCGTTCAAGTCCGGGAATGACATCGATTAAAACCCGGGCATTCGGTTTTATCGCCTCCTCAATACGGGTTTTCCATTCCGAGAGTTTGTCATCGGGCAATGCCAGCATATGATGTATGAGTTCCTGCAATGCCTCATTCCAGGCAGCATAGGGAATGTTATAATTCACCTGATCGAACTTGCCGCCGATGATTATGCCGCGATCTACATCGATTTC
>SLQE01000099.1 GCA_007131635.1 Bacteroidota bacterium
ACAAATTACGATACAACCGGGTACGTATGCGGATTTCCGGCGGGTAGATTCCGTGTCGCGACGTTCGGAATTTCCCGACCTGCAGCTCGCACAGCCGGTCTGGCAGGATAACTGGATCTCCCTTCAGGGACCCGATCATCCGCTCCTCTCTCACGCCAATGTAAAAAGAGATCGCAGCGATGCGGAGGTACTTTTTGATATCGAGGATGAGAAATATGACGATAAGGGGCCGACGGGTACCTACACGTATCCGACGAGTCCGAATTTCAGAGACGGTATTCTCGATATCACGCGCTTTTCCGTGTGGGCGGATACGGAGTATACATATTTTCGATTGGGTTTCAGAAATTTACACGACCCCGGGTTTCACCCTCAGTATGGATTTCAGTTGACGTATGCCGCAATATTAATTGACCGCGGGAAGGAAGGCAAGGGGATGGAACACGCCGGTGTAAATTCGAATTATATGATCGATCCGGTGTCAGGAACCTTTGACCGTGCTGTATACGTCGGTGGCGGTCTCCGGGTTGTTGATGCAGAGCATAAAGTATTATCCGAATATCTACCCGCGCCGGAGGACGTAGTTAATCCTCTTGGCAATACCAGGGATAACGAGATCACATTCTCGATTCCGAATGAGTATCTTGGTGATCCATCGGGGGAATGGCGATATCTTATACTCGTCGGTGCGCAGGACGATCACGGCGGTGCCGGTATCGGAGTTTTCCGTGAAGTACGGGATACCGCGGGTGAATGGCATGGCGGCGGAAAACACAATCCCGGTGATCCGAATGTATATGATGTGATTTTACCGCCCGCGGAGGAGAAATAAGAATATTATTGTATGTTTGCTCTACGATTAAGTCGATTTCGGAATAGAATCCAGAAATTTCTTAAAATCGTTCTTTATCTGATCCCGAACTTTACGGAACACACCGATGACCTCTTCTTCCGTCCCGGTGGCCATTGCCGGATCTTCAAACCCGATATGGATCTGCTCTTTTACGTCTCCGATAAATACGGGGCAGGATTCTTTCGCGCTGTCGCATACCGTAATAACGTAATCAAACGGCTGATCGATGAATACATTAACCAGTTTTGGTTCACCGGAGCGGATATCGACGCCGTCTTCATCCATAACTTCGATTGCAAGGGGGTGAACTTCCGGTGCGGGGGACGTGCCAGCGGAAAAAACTTCGAAATCGGGACGGAAATGTCTTACATAGCCTTCGGCCATCTGAGATCGGCAGGAATTACCGGTACATAGGATAAGGATTCGTGTCATAGATGAGTCTTTCATTTAGTTCGGGTAATATCATTATTTCTATTTGGAATATACTTATTTTTTTGCAATATTTTAACAATAAATTCATTATTAACAAAAAATTAATATAACCGATCGGTTAAAGGAATGCCTCTCTCCCGCGAACGCCTGAAAAACTACCGTAAACTGAAATCAAAGAAATACCGTACTTTGTATAAGCAGTGCCTCGTCGAAGGGGTGCGTGCTATTCTTGATATCGTAGCTGCTGATGAATCCGGTAAGATGATTGATGCTGTACTCTATACTCCCGGATTTATAAAAACCGATATGCACGAGAAGTTGATGATTGTTGTACGCGAACGCGGCGGTAAGGTTTACGAAATCGATCCGGATGATTTTAATGGTCTTTCGGATACGGTCACAAGTCAGGATATAATTGCCGTCGTCAATCAGTGGAGTACATCGATAGATACGATCGTGCATCAATCCGCTCCGCGACTGATAGTCGCAACAGATGCGATTCGTGAACCGGGCAATCTCGGTGCACTCATCAGAACGTGCGATTGGTTTGGCGTCGATGCACTCTTGCTCGGGAAAGGAACGGTCGACATCTGGAACCCAAAAGTGCTCCGGGCCGCAGTCGGAAGTATGGTGCATATCCCGTTTGTGGAAGATGTCGATCTTCAAAAAGAATTGCCCGGGTTACGATCGCGGGGCTTTTTCATTGCCGGTACATCGGTGCGTGGAGGGACGGCGATAAATCACATGATCCCGGAACTGCCGGTTGTGATTATTTTCGGAAACGAAGCCGACGGAATTTCGGACGGCGTGTTAAACACGATCGATGAGTTGATAACAATACCAAAATACGGGAAGGCGGAATCACTTAATGTCGGTATTGCTGCGGGTGTAATATTGTCCGCTATACGGTTTGCTTCACAATAAATTCCACTACAAGTATCCTGTCGATAAAACATCATGATTACATCAATACAAGGATTCAAGGTTGGTCACTATACAAATAAAGAAGCGTTAACCGGCTGTACGGTTATACTCTGTCCTCCAAAGACGGTCGGGAGTTGCGATATACGCGGAAGTGCGCCCGGCAGTCGTGAAACGCCGCTGCTCGATCCGGAGAAAACAATGAATCAGGTGCATGCCATTCTGCTTACCGGCGGCAGCGCGTTCGGATTATCCGCCGCAGAAGGGGTAATGAGATACCTCGTTGAACGGGATATCGGTTATGAAACACCATGGGTCAGGGTGCCGATTGTACCCGCTGCTGTTGTGTTCGATCTGAATGTGGGAGATAAAAACATACGACCGACTCCCGATGACGCTTATGCCGCGTGTGTGTCTGCTACCGACGGTGCTATTGAACGCGGTTCAGTCGGAGCGGGTACCGGTACGACGGTCGGTAAATGGATGGGACCGCGATACTGGATGAAGGGGGGGGTTGGGGTTGCAGAACAAAAATATAAAGATCTTATTGTTTCAGCAATCGCCGTCGTCAACGCGGTCGGCGATGTGTACGATAAGAACGGAAAAGTCATTGCTGGTGCACGTCATCCGGACGGCGGTTTTTGGGCCGATATGGACGCGGATGCACGATACGGAGCAGTACCGCTGCCGCTCAACACAAATACCACGCTGGTTGTCGTGGCGACGAATGCCAAACTTACCAAACTCGATGTTTATAAAGTGTGCCGGCGGAGCCAGACCGGGATGGCACGGGCGATCAAACCCGTGCATACCTCGCATGACGGAGATTGTAT
>SLQE01000263.1 GCA_007131635.1 Bacteroidota bacterium
ACAATCAGAGATGGATAGATCTTTTTTTGCTCAAGAACGCGAAGAACACCGAGATGAGCTATTCCCCTCGCGCCTCCGCCGCCTAAAACTAATGTAAAAGGAGATGTTTTCATAGTAGTTTGTGTAAATGTGTATTCGTGATATAAATCATATGAAAATAATTTAAAAAATGATACAATTTTATAAATTGATTTTTAGGACTAATTTCTATATCTTTTCATAACTTATTTATTTTAAAACATTTAGGGGAATTCTCCATGTGTGGGATAGTAGGATATATCGGTCAGCAAAAAGCCTTACCAATCATTGTCGAGGGATTGAAGCGGCTTGAATACCGGGGATATGATTCGGCGGGTATCGCGACTATCGGCGACGGTGAAATACTCATAACCCGGATCAGTGGTAAGGTGGCGGAGCTTGAGAAAACTCTTGCAACCGAACTTGATAACGGAACGCTTGCACTCGGTCATACCCGTTGGGCAACGCACGGTGAGCCGACCGAACGGAATGCACATCCTCACATAGATTGTGAGCAGAAAATTGCGCTCGTCCACAATGGGATAATCGAAAATTATCAGGCAATTCGTACTAAACTCGAACAGGTCGGTCACACATTCAAATCTGACACCGATACCGAAGTCCTCGTACATCTCATAGAAGAGATGTGGAAATATACCGACGATTTTACGGATGCCGTTCGTCTTGCATTAAAAGAAGTAGATGGAGCATATGGAATTGCCGTCATAAGCACCCACGCACCAGGTCGAATTATCGTGGCAAGAAAGGGAAGTCCTCTCGTTATCGGTATCGGTGACGGAGAACACTTTGTGGCAAGTGACGCGGCTGCAATAGTCCGGCATACACGAAGTGTGGTTTACCTCGAAGACGGTGAAGTCGCAGTGTTGTCACGGGATGATTTTTGTACAACAACCATTGACAACGTACAGGTTGAAAAGACAGTACACCGGCTGACCTTCGAAATTGAGCAAATTGAAAAGGCCGGCTATGAACATTTTATGCTCAAAGAAATTCACGAACAGCCTGCAACCGTTGCCGATGCGCTCCGCGGAAGAATTTTATTCGAGGAGGGCGACGTCAAACTCGGCGGATTAAGCGATGTTATGGATGATCTGCGAAAAGCAAAACGTTTTATTATTACGGCGTGCGGCACCTCCTGGCACGCGGGCCTCGTGGGTGAATATATGATCGAGCAATATGCGCGAGTGCCGGTAGAGGTGGAATATGCTTCCGAATTTCGTTATAGAAATCCCATTGTTACTAAAGATGATATTGTGTGGGCTATCAGCCAGAGCGGCGAGACGGCGGATACGTTAGCGGCGGTGCGTGAGGCAAAGTTGCGGGGGTCGAAAGTTTTTGGAATCGTTAATGTCGTTGGAAGCTCAATCGCGAGGGAGACCGACGGCGGAGTGTACATCCATGCCGGTCCTGAAATCGGTGTTGCCTCGACCAAAGCATTCACATCACAATTGACGGTATTATCGCTCATAACGGTTCTGATGGCACGTTTACGCGGTATGCCGGTTACCGAAGGGTATAAACTTCTGGGTGAATTAAAAAGTTTACCGGAAAAAGTAAATACTATATTACAGCAGACAGAGTATATACAGGATATAGCCGAACGTTTTTCCTTTGCCCGTAATTTTCTGTATCTTGGCAGGGGGTATAACTTCCCCGTTGCTCTTGAGGGGGCACTAAAACTCAAAGAAATTTCGTATATTCATGCTGAGGGATATCCTGCGGCGGAAATGAAACACGGACCTATCGCGTTGATAGATGAGAATATGCCGGTCGTTGTGATCGCGACTCATGATACATCATATGATAAAGTCATGAGCAATATTCAGGAAGTGAAAGCGCGAAGAGGGAAAATCATCGCCATAGCGAATGAAAACGATTCAGAGATTGGGAAATTTGCAAATTATGTTATCCGGGTTCCGGAAACACTCGATCTCTTTTATCCGATCGTTTCAAGTATCCCTCTTCAGCTTCTTGCATATTATATCGCTGTCTATCGTGGTTGCAACGTAGACCAACCGAGAAACCTTGCCAAAAGCGTGACGGTCGAATAACATCCAAAAGAGGTATATTCGAATCACTCTCTGGCAGTGAACCGAACTAACATCTATATGGCTGGATTTTAAAACCTAAAAATAAGCGGTGTTCCGTATCCGGTACGGAACGCCGCCTCGTAATTCTACAAGAAAAATCGAACGGAGGCATCATGTCAAAACGAAAAGTGATTATCATGGGAGCTGCGGGGAGAGATTTCCATAATTTTAATGTATTTTATCGTGATAATGAAGCATATGAGGTCGTGGCGTTTACCGCAACTCAGATACCCAATATTGAAGGACGAAAATACCCTGCCAAGTTAGCAGGCAGCTTATATCCGAAGGGAATTCCGATACACGCCGAGGAAGAGCTTACTCAGCTTATCAGAAAGCATGGCGTAGATGATGTTGTTTTCGCTTATTCGGATGTTTCTCATCAATATGTAATGGATAAGGCTTCGATTGTACTGGCCGCCGGAGCGAATTTCAAGCTGCTTGGGATCCGGGAGACGATGCTTGAATCCAAAGTGCCGGTCGTTGCCGTGGTTGCAGTTCGGACCGGGGCAGGAAAGAGTCAGACTTCACGTCGCGTATGTGAACTGCTTCGGGAAAAAGGGAAAAAGCTGGTGGTGGTCCGGCATCCTATGCCATATGGCGATCTCGTGAAACAAAAAGTTCAGCGCTTCGAAACAGAGGAAGATTTCAAAAAACATGATTGTACCATTGAAGAAATCGAGGAATACGAACATCACATCGCCGAAGGTACCGTCGTATATGCGGGTGTCGATTATGAAGCTATCCTTCGACAGGCCGAACAGGAAGCCGATGTTATCATCTGGGACGGAGGTAATAACGATACACCGTTCTTCAAACCCACAGTTACCATTACCGTGGCAGATCCGCACCGTCCCGGGCACGAATTAAGCTATTATCCGGGTGAGGTAAATCTCCGTATAGCAGATACGG
>SLQE01000313.1 GCA_007131635.1 Bacteroidota bacterium
ACCTGGGAATTGGACCATACAGATTGGACTTGGTTAGACTTACAAATTGAAGATATTCAATACAACAGAAGTACAGAGGAACATTAATTTTTTCAACCCACCCCTCTTGACTTTTTCAGATTTATTTCATTCTATATTCATCATAGACAGTTCTGTGTGCGGGATCGATACTACCCAACCTATCATAAACCGACCGATCGCGGTAGTCAAGCAGTACTTCAGCAATTTCACTGTGTTTTGAATCAAAGAACAGACGGACAGGAAGATTCCTGGGATCGTCGCTTCGTAATTCGGCAAAGATATCGATTGCTTCAATTATGCTTTCGAGTCCGCGGCTCCGATCTACCGTGAGTAAATCAAGACCGTTATAATGATAATGAAAAACCGCCTCACGGAATTTTTGATTTCTTGACGAGAGCAGATCTTCAACAAAGCCTAGTCTGCTGTAACCGGTCGACGCACGTTCCCATCCTCTTCCGCCCGAACGCTGGGCAAGACGGGCGATATTGGCGGCACGTTCAAAAAACGGTGTGCCGCCGAGCGGCTCGTAGCTGTCAAAATCCAAACCGATAATCAAATATGCATAAAAATCGAGCAGTGTGGTAAGTCCGTCATAGCTGTATTCATCAAATAACAAAGGTTTTCCGGGCGGCAGTGAAAAATCCCAGCCTTCATCGCTTATTCGGATGATGGCGGTATTTCTGTCTGAATTGTAGATAGGCCGTGAACTTACCAGAACAAGCTGAGCGGAATAACGATAATCAGGAGTCGCATTCAGGAAAAAGATGCGCAACTCTACCGGTATCTGTTCGTTGCCGAAATCGATGTCGGTCCATCTTCGTGACAAATATTCGCTCACTTTGTTCTGGAAGTCGGTTTCGAGTATCTCCCGGTGTGAAGTCGGTATGTTACCGAATTCTACCGATAAGCGGAAATCCAGTTCACCCGCATATAGGGAAAGTGAGAATATCAGTGATACGATCAGAGAGATGATTTTTTTTGTCATTGTCCGGTTACCCTAAAAATAATTATCACAATATAACAATATATCAATTATGTATACGACGGTCAATAGAAGGGTATTGTTTCTCCTCATAGCAATGATTGTCTCCGTGGTTTCCATCCAACCGATAATTGCACAATTCGAACATCATATTGTGGGTGCCAGGCCCGCATCGCTTGGCGGTTCGGGTATGCTGCTAAAGAATGATCCGTGGGCGGCACTGGCCAATCCGGCAATGTACGTGTCGATTACGGATGTAAGCGTCTCTGCTGCCTATACTCCGGGGAGGTTCGCGCTCCCGGAGCTCGGGTCTTCTGCCGCTACAACGGTATTTCCGCTCCCTATAGGTACACTGGCGGCAGCGGTGCATCGTTTCGGATTCGATCTATACTCGGAAACAACGGTTTCTGTCTCCGGTTCCAGGTCAGTGGGTGACCGGCTGGCTGTGGGAGCAACGCTTAACTGGTACCACCTGTCTATCGAAAGATACGGCGCGGCGGCTACGGTCGGAATAACCGTGGGAATAAACGCTGAAATCACAGATAATCTTTCCTCGGGGTTTGTGGTGTCGAATATAAACCGTCCGTCAATCGGTCACGGTAAAAATACTCTCCCTCAGATGATCCGGGCTGGACTGCTTTATCGTCCGCATCCGCTGATCAGGATCCTCGCCGAAATCGAAAAGGATGTTCTTTTCGAACCGGAATTCCGCTTTGGCGTAGAGTATTTTCTCACCGAATCTTTTTTTATACGGGCAGGTATGAATGACAGACCGACGCGCGCGGCAGGCGGATTTTCAGTCTCAGTTGGAAATCTTCAGATAGATTACGCCCTGCAATGGCATTTCGAATTAGGTCAGACACATTTTTTTACACTGACATTTTCATTGCCGTCCAAAGATAAAAAGAGACTTGCCGAACCAACTGTTACGGCTACACACATCGGAGTGAGACCATCTCTTGTTATAGAACAACTCTTGCTGCAATCTGATGTGGAAGCCAGGATAACCGACCCCTTTATCGAGTCGCTGCTCAAATTTATGAATAATGCAGGTGAAACGGAATTGGTTGCGTTACCGGGGATCGGGAAAGTAACTGCACTGAGAATCATCTCGTTCAGGGAAGGTCACGGAGCGTTCGAAAAAATTGAGGATATAAGAAAAGTTCAGGGGATTGGAGAAAAAACAATTGAAAACATTATCATTTACTGGCGTGAGCGCTATCGCTCTGACAATATGTAGCATCGCATCAATCTGTTTCGATTCCTATGTTTATGCAGAAGACAGAACCGGATATGCGACGGAAGATTCTGTTCAGTATTCATATCTGTCATATATCGAGAAAATTGTAACCGAACTGGATGCCGAAGATGCGGATCAGCTTATTGATTATCTCGAGTCGCTTCGGAGTTTTCCTCTCGACTTGAACGCGGCGAGCAGGTCCGACTTAGAGAGGCTCCCTTTTTTAAGTAACCGGGAAATCGATTTGATCATCTCAACAAGAGATAAACAGAAGGGGTTCACCGGACCGGATGATGTATTTATTATTGAGGGACTTGATAATGACAGCGTTCGTTTGCTCATAAATTTTATTTCCTTCGGCAGTGCGGATAAAGAACGAAGACGCGTTTTGCCTCATGTTACACTTCGTTCCCATCTTTCGTCCGAACTTCAGGGACGCCGCGGCTATCTTGAGGGTCAGTATCTGGGATCGCCGCTTACAACTCACCAGCGGATGCTGATCGGATTTTCACCATCTGTACATGGAGGTTTGATTGTCGCAAAATCACCAGGCGAAAGTTCATTGACGGAACGAATGTCCGGATATTTCTCACTTGGATTATTTGATAACAGAGTACGTCTGACGGTCGGTGATTATCGCCTGCATTTCGGTCAGGGACTTGCACTGTGGTCGGGATTCGGTATCGCAAAGAGCGGTAATGCCGTGAGGAATGTTTCCCGGCGCACGACGGGTGTCAGACCCGCGGCTTCGCGTTCGGCGCATTACCTCTTTCGCGGAGGCGCCGT
>SLQE01000219.1 GCA_007131635.1 Bacteroidota bacterium
ATGAAGGATTGACCATTTTGAAATCCATTACACCTGCCGGGAATAATGAACAAAACGACGCGGGTCATTTTACGGCGGGTGAATTATACAAAGTTACGATCACCGTCATCGCACCGCACCAACGCAACTTCGTCGTCGTGGACGATCCTCTTCCGGGTGGGTTCGAACCGGTGAATCTTTCTTTTGCAACGGAGAGTCAGACGCTCGGCGATTATCTGCGCGATGACCCGCAGCGATGGTGGGGCAGCTTTAATCATGTCGAACAATATGACGACCGGGTTTTACTCTTTGCCGACCGGATGTATGCCGGGGTGCATACTCATTCGTATTTGGTTCGTGCAATGTCGTACGGTACATTCGATATGCCCCCGACTCACACCGAGCAGATGTATGAGCCGGATGTGTTCGGCAGAACGGCGGGCGGGACTATAACCGTGGAGTGAAGTTCCCCGGACTTTCGGACACACTTAAAAGATGGGCAGCACCTGCGGGGCGGACTTGGAGACTGGGAGACTTGGGGACGGGGAGACCAGGAGAGGTCAGAGATCAGACGTCAGAGGTCAGAGGTCGATGATTGGGTGTTTGAATGATTGTCATACTTCCCCCAAAGGGGTGGCTGTGCCAGACTCCCTGCCTGCCACAGGCACGGCGCTCAGTGTGACAATCTGCAATATTAATGACACAATCCGATAGCGCGTAGGCTGTCAGGCTGAGTGGTAGATTGTCATACTTCGACTCCGCTCAGTATGACAATCTTTCAAAATAATGACACAATAGTGCGTAGGGTGTCAGGCTGAGCGGAGTCGAAGCCTGCAAGCGATGGCTTATACGTCTCTGCGTCATTGGCAGCGGAGTCTGGCGTAGCCACCCCTTCGGGGGAGGGATGATAGCGAGGGTATCTGCGTCATCGGCAACCCCGCTGATGCGGGGTAAACTCCGTCTGGCGAAGCCATACTGTGGTAGAAGTCTGCGCGCGGGAAATGGTCTACACCTTGATTGGATGTTTGATTGATTGAATGATTGATTAGTATGAAACGTATTATCATAATATTCTGTATTCTTTTTCTTATACTTGCTGTTTCTGTCTTCAGACCTTTGCCGGAGGCGGATATATCACCGCTTCCGGTGGTATCACTCACGATTACCGACCGCAACGGGGAGGTTCTCCGGGAGATATTATCGGATAAAGAGACACGGGCGTATTGGATCGGGATCGATGAACTTCCGGAACATGTTCTTCACGCTGTTATCGCCGCGGAGGACAAGCGATTCTTCAGACATCAGGGTATCGATCCGATAGCTACTATACGTGCAATGTATCAGAACATACGGCACCGCGGTGTAGTCTCTGGCGGTTCGACTATTACGCAGCAAACGATCCGGAATATCTATAATCACCCTCGCACGATAAAAGGAAAAATACGGGAAGCAGTTTACGCACTGCGTCTCGAAAGAACGTTATCAAAAAACGAGATACTTACACAGTACATCAATCGTATACCATACGGCAACGGAATACACGGTATCGAAGCCGCATCACGTTTTTATTTCGGGAAACCTGCCGGTCATCTATCGATCGGTGAAAGCGCATTCCTCGCCGGACTCCCGAATGCACCGTCGGTTAACAATCCGTACCGCTCGCCTGAACGTGCGGCACAACGTCAGCGGTATGTCCTTGCCCGTATGCTTGCACGGAAATTCATAACACCCGAAGAATATGACAGGGCGGTATCCCAACATATCAAGCTCACGCCGGCAGAACGGAATTTCCTGGCGCCGCATTTTACCGAGATGGTACGACGGGAATTCGGATCGGAAAAATTATCCCGTATCACCACTATACGGACTACACTCGACCGGAAACTGCAGCACACCATTGAACAAATCGTCCGGGCTCACATTATATCCCTCGAAAAACAAAGTGTGTCGAACGGGGCGGTTGTTGTCATCGACAATACAACCGGGGAAGTCCTGGCGCTGGTCGGTTCCACCGATTACAACGATCCGGATATTCAGGGACGCGTGAACGGCGCGACGGCACTCCGCCAGCCCGGTTCTGCCTTAAAACCGTTCACATACGGTCTCGCACTTGAAAACGGCATGACCGCAGCGGAGATGCTGGCGGATATCCCCTATCACGGTTCCGTGGAGGAGGGGGCATTCAGTCCGATAAATTACGATAATCAGTTCCGGGGTCCGGTATTACTCCGGGAGGCACTTGCGTGCTCTTACAACATACCGGCGGTTCGTGTCGCGGAACAGATCGGTACGGGTGTGCTTCTTCACCGGCTGCGACAAGCGGGTATGACGTCGCTTGATAAGTCTCCTTCATATTACGGACTCGGATTGACGCTCGGCAACGGAGAGGTCCGTTTGATCGATTTAACAAATGCTTACGCGGCGATCGCACGAGGCGGTCAATATCTCAATCACTCAATCATCCAATCATCCCAAACCATAAACAGCGAAACGATTCCGATGCAGTACGATCTTGCGGGTCAACACATCTTCTCCCCGCAGATATCTTACATTCTCACCGACATCTTATCCGACAACAACGCACGCGCGCCCGCGTTTGGATTTCATTCTCCGTTACACCTGCCGTTTCCGTGCGCCGCAAAAACCGGTACAACGAAAGATTACAACGATAACTGGACCATCGGTTATACATCGCGATACACGGTCGGTGTCTGGATCGGCAATTTCGACGGGAAACCGATGCGGGGTGTGTCGGGCATAACCGGATCGGGTGCGATATTCAGAGACGTCATGTTGTTTCTTGAAGGGGACAAACAACCGGTTGATTTCTCAAAGCCGTCAGGCATTGCAAAATTGCATGTCTGCGCGCAGTCGGGTGAACTGCCGACCGAATTGTGCGCAACGAAGGTGTATGAATCGTTCGTCATCGGAACGGAGCCGGGGCACCGGTGCAGTGTACACAGAATATACCCGGTTGATATCCGAACCGGCCGGCTGGCGGATCGTACCGATCCGGGCAGTTTCACACGCGATCATATTGTTGAAGTA
>SLQE01000315.1 GCA_007131635.1 Bacteroidota bacterium
ATGATTCCATAGACGGCATAGTACCTGATAATGGTATGGGTGAGACACCCGGCGAGGGTCCGGTATAACCGGGAGGTGATCCCAGATGATCACCAACCGATACATCAAAATCGACATCCGGTGGTGATAATGTAAACAATCCGACTTCAAAGGAAAATTCGGCAGGCTCAACTGTAAGCCGTAATACATCTCCGAACGGTTCATGTTGCATTGTATCGGAAAAAGAGTAGATGAGCATTCCTGATTCATCAACGCTGATCAGATCGGGGTTTTTTTCCACTAACTCTATCAGCTTATATTGCTGGCTGCCCAACGGCAGACTGACATCAGCGTCCCATGTCGGCAGGATCGGCTGATATATCGGGTCGACACACTGCCAGGATGATAAGATTACACAAAATACCAATGTTGTAAGTATTAACCGGTTCACGGACATTCCTCCTTGTTACAATAATTATGTATGGCCTTGGTTATTGACTCGGAGGTGAGAATTGCAAAGTTTATGCCGTGCCGGAAATTATTGTTTGATATCCGGAAACATCATTGACATAGCAGAAAGAATACCGGTAAAACGAACCGTATAGAAATGAATGAAAAAACAAAAATAACAGTTAAAAGAAGGCGATATATGCCGGAGAACACTGTATTGACCTACCATCCGGCATACGAAAGGGATAAGATGATTGATGAATTTTTATGTATATCACTCCCGGAAAGTGACGGTCATCACATGGTGAGTAATTCGACATTTTATAAAAAAGAATAAACTGGTCTGACTATTGTAGAAATTTCAATGCACTTTTTCGTCTTTTCCGGTGGGTGGTTGAAAGCCGAAAGCGTCATTTGGCTGTTGCGGACCGCCGTGTGTTTTTATCTCACCATAACGTTTTTCAAATTTCTCAATATTGTCTTTCAGTGCGTTTATTAAAAGTTTAGCATGTTGCGGAGTCATAATGACGCGTGACTGCACTTTAGCTTTCTTCACACCCGGCATCACACGGGTAAAATCTATTACGAATTCCGCGCTCGAGTGTGTAATGATGGCAAGATTTGAATATACCCCCTCAGCTTCCTTCTCACCGAGTTCGATATTTATTTGTTGTCCCTTCGGGAAAGTCGATTTTTTATCATCCATATTACTTCGTCTCCTTGTTCCTATAGAGTAAAATACAAATGCCCAAACTCCGCGGAGTCGGGCATTTGCATTTTAATATTCTTAGTGAAATGGCGAATGGTTTTTATCATTCACTGCGTTCTCT
This sequence comes from Bacteroidota bacterium, assembly GCA_007131635.1. Lineage (GTDB taxonomy): Bacteria > Bacteroidota > Ignavibacteria > T3Sed10-11 > T3Sed10-11 > T3Sed10-11. The sequence goes on from SLQE01000315.1 coordinate 1,260, forward strand.
GATCCGGTCTGCACGTTCGAAAGCTTCTTCGGCTTCCCGCACACGATCGAGATTCGCGTACAATCGTCCCAACGTCTCCCACAACTGTGCATCATTGGGTCTGTCGTTCACGACTCTTTCCAAATTAGGCAATGCCAGTTCGAATTTCTCCATGTATCTCTTATCTTCCTCATCACGTTCTGCGACTGCTTTCTCGCGCAGTTCGACTCCCCAGTTCACGTACGCTACACCGAGGTTATAATAAGCATCGCTGTAATCGGGATCGATGGCAATAGCATTATTAAAATGTTCAACAGCCTCCTCGTATTTATCTTCTTCAAGAAGAAGCACGCCGAGATTGTAATAATAAATTCTATTCGTGGGATCGGCTAGTATACCCTGTCTGAAAATCTCTTTTGCTTCGTTCTGCCGGTCGAGAACTATGTAAGCATTTGAAAGGGCCGCAACGACTTCGGCATCATCCGGATCGCCTTCCATGGCCATAACGAGATATTCGATCGAGGTCTCCATGTTTTCTTCCAGTTCTCTCCTCTTTTCGGGTTCGATATCATCCAGTGACGGATATTGTCTCCAGATCTCATACCCTTTATCGAAGTAAATCTGTCCGGTGTATTTTGCAATTTCCGGGTCATCTTCTCGTTTTAATGTTTCTTTAAACGGAACGATTGCTTCGTCAAGCTCACCTAATATCAGATGAGCAAAACCCCAATTTTTATATGCCACCGTGCTATCGGGTTGCATCTTGGTTGCTAATTCAAATAATTCTATCGCGATTCGGTAGTTCTCCGGATCTTCAGACCCGAGATTATATTCCTCGATACCGGCGTTGATGAAGGAAATCCAATTGTTAAACTTAATTTCCTGAATTTCATCCTTATACTCATCGGATAACTCGACAGAGCGGTCAAACGCTTCCAGCATACGATCAAACTCTCCGGTTTCACTGAGTACGCGGCCTTTGAGGTACCAAGCTTCTGCGTTTCCGGGATTATGTTCAAGTTCGTTTTCCAACGATCGAAGTGCATCGTCCCATTGCCCCTGCTGAAGATATAATCTCGCACTGGTCATTTCCGGTGATGCACAATTGAAATTCAATAAACCAAAGGCGCTTATCAGAATAATAATAAGCAGCGATATATATGACCGCTTCATTAGTTTCACTCCTTTTTGGTGGTATTACATGGTTAAGATTTGTAAAAAAGATACGAAATAATGTATGGAGTGTCAAGAAATTAAAGGATTCTAAAGATTTACTAACTTCAAAAATTTCAATAAGATGGAGATTATTAAAAGTAATTTTTGTATATTTTGGACATGATTCAGCCAGAAATTCAAACGAAGAGAAAATTCCCCGTTAAACTTATCCTGCTCGGTGTCATCATACTGGGGGGAGTGATTCTACACCACACTGGAATTTTCGACTGGTACCGGTTCCTCGAAATCGGCGAATATTACGCACATACCTGGTGGTTTCCACCGCTCGTGGTAATAGTAAAAGCAGTGCTCTATATGTTTGCGTTGCCGGGCTCCAGTATGTACTGGATATCGGGGATTCTGTTTGAACCTCTCATTGCCACGATCATTGTGGTAACCGGCGGCGTGCTGGGAGCGGTACTTGCATACCGTTTCTCTCAAAGTATGTCACATGATCAAGCTGAAAAAATTCAATCATCACGTTTTTTTAAGGTGATACGTAACCACAGCGATTTTGCGACCCTCAGTGCAGTGCGCTCTTTACCGAACTTTCCGCATTCGGTCATAAATTACGGCGCCGGGATGCTCCGGGTCCCGATGAAACGGTTTTTGCTCTCGACGCTTATAGGTTTCACCGCAAAAGGGTATCTTTACACGTCCGCGATACACCACGCCGCAACGGCTGACGACCTGTCGGATGTGATCAAATTGCATACGATACTTCCGCTGATCGGCTTGACCCTCCTTTTTGTAGTCGGGAAATTTCTCCAGCGGAAATTGCCCGAGCAACCAATCGAGGCAGACAATGATAAGGTATAACTAATTGCTCTATTCTCGTATGAAAATAAAAACACCTACACTTGCGGATATCGAACAAGCAACCGAACGGATAAAGGGAGAGGTTCATCTCACACCGCTCTTCCACTCAAGAACATTCGATTCGGATACCGGTACCGTTGCTTATTTCAAAACCGAAAATCTTCAGCGTATAGGCGCATTTAAAATACGCGGGGCGCTTAATAAAATTCTCTCTCTGACCGATGACGAAAAATCCCGCGGTGTGGTTACTTTCAGCTCGGGTAATCATGGTCAGGCAACGGCTCTTGCAACCCGGCTTGAGAATATCAGATGCGTGGTGGTAATGCCCGAGAATGCCCGCACATCGAAACGAAACGCAGCGGAGGGATACGGAGCGCAGGTTGTCGCTGCCGGCACGACATCGGACGACCGCTACGAACGCGCGTTGGGACTCCATAAAGAATTCGGTTACACGATCATTCCACCGTATGACGACCACTTCATCATTGCGGGACAGGGGACCTGCGGCCTCGAAATAATCGAACAGCGACCCGACGTCGATATCGTATTGGTACCCGTCGGCGGAGGAGGATTAATATCCGGATGTGCGTTAGCGATAAAATCGAAGAAACCCCGTGTTCGGGTAATCGGCGTCGAAACGAACGGCGCAGACGATGCAAATCAATCCTTTCGGCAGAAGAAATTGATCCGATACGGCAAAACATCAACAATCGCCGACGGCATGCGCAATCTCTCGCTCGGTAATCTGAATTTCGAGATGATCCTGAAGTATGTCGATGAGATGATGACGGTGTCCGACGAGGATGTTATTTCTATGATGCGGTTTTTCTTTGAAAGGATGAAGATTGTCGTTGAACCGACCGGTGCAGTCGCCGCCGCTGCCGTTCGGATTCATAGCAGTCAATTTCAAGGGGAAAAAGTATGTGCCATCATAAGCGGCGGAAATATAGATACGAACGATTTTCTCTCATTAGTTAAACAGAGTTAACCGGCAACCCGTTACTATTCATACTACATATGTGCGGAAGATTTTCACGTAAAGCGACACTACAGGCAATTGTCGATGCATTCGAGATCGAAGACATTAAAGGTGCGATCGAACCGAGTTATAACATCGCTCCGGGGCAGGAAGTTGCGGTCATCCTGAAGGACGAATCCCGAAAACTCGGCCTTCTCAAATGGGGATTAATTCCGTCCTGGTCGAAAGACCCCACAATCGGAAACCGAATGATTAACGCGCGGGCTGAGACTCTTGCTGAAAAACCGAGTTTCAAACATCCCCTGAGGCGGAAAAGATGTCTGATCGTAGCCGACGGGTTTTATGAATGGCAAAAATCGGGTAACCGGAAAATTCCGATGTATATCTTCCTGAAAAACCAGGAGCCATTCGCCTTTGCCGGACTCTGGGATACGTGGACATCACCGGAGGGTAAGAAGGTATCAACGTGTACAATCATTACAACGGAACCGAACGAACTTCTTAAAAAAATTCATAACCGGATGCCGGTCATTCTGCCGAAAGAACACTTCGATTTGTGGCTTGACCGGTCGGTTGAAAACGAACAGCGGGTTCTTCCGTTCCTGCAACCTTATCCGGAAAAAGAGATGGATGCGTATGAAGTTTCACAGCTCGTCAACTCCCCGAAGAATAACACGCCGAAATGCATAGAACGGATCACGTGAGATATCACCTAACCCCGTTCATACAAATATGCTGCATCCATATGTCTCGCGCCGTCCTCATCGTGGACCGCGTACTGTGAGCCGCTCAGTATCGATGCACATCCGAATTCGCCCCTTTTGTTAATGGCATAAAAATTCACGTTAAATGCAGGTCGTCCGTCACGCCAGAGATACCCTACTTTTGTCCGCTCAACGATTCGTTGACAGACGGCCATACACGCATCCGTCGGTGTTTTACCACGCCCCATTTCTTCAACGACCAGGAAACTGGCACACGTCTGAATGTTCACCTCTCCCAGACCGGTGGACCCCGCGGCACCGAACTCATTGTCGACATACAAACCTGCACCGATGATGGGCGAATCACCGATACGGCCGGGTATCTTGAATGCCAACCCGCTTGTCGTTGTACAACCGCCGAGATTCCCGTGCGTGTCGAGGACATTCAGATTTATCGTCCCACCGGTGTCGATAAAATATCGCAGTTGTTCCGGGATATCGTCAAGACTCTCTGTCGGTGTCATATAATCATCGAACTTACTTCTGTTCTCGATCCAGTACTGCCATAATGAGCGTGCCTGTTCGGTGAGAAGATTTTCTTCTTTAAAGCCATACATCCGGGCAAATTCAAGAGCACCTTTACCCACCAGAAAAACACGTTTGGTCCGCTCCATGATAATTTTTGCAACCTCCGAGGCATACCTGATATTCTCAAGTGCGCCGACTGCGCCCGCCCGGTGTGTCGGTCCGTGCATAACAGATGCATCGAGCTGAACGACACCCCGTTCATTCGGAAGACCGCCGTATCCCACAGATGTATCTTCGGGATCATCTTCCTGAATTTTTACTCCCGCAACCGCAGCATCGAGACAATCGCCGCCGTTAAAGACAATCTCCATTGCTTTTTCAGTGGCCGCCAATCCGTTTCCGCTTGAGATTGCCACCGGTCTCAAAGTCTTTGACTTAATTGCAGGCGCTCCGACTCCCCCCTTTGTTACTTTTAAACCGAGCATACTGCCGGCAGCAGCGACTATACCGGTTCGTAAAAAATCCCGTCTTTTCCTTGTAGTTGCCGATCTGAACATTGCCGTTTCCTTTACATATAATTACAGAATTGTTTAGAATGGACCCCAGTTGAATAAAACCGGGGGTATTAATAATAACAACCCGAGTATAAAAAATAGTATCTGATACGGGAGTATCCAGCGTGCCCAGACATCCCATGGAATTTTCGACAATCCAAGCACGCCCATCAGGACCGGTGCCGTCGGGACGATCATATTGGTAAACCCGTCACCTAGTTGATACGCTAACACCGCAGTCTGGCGCGTAATGTGGACGAGGTCGCTTAACGGCGCCATAATAGGCATCGTGAGTGCTGCCTGGCCACTTGCAGAGGGAATAAAGAAATTGATAAAGCTCTGCGTGATAAACATCAGTTGTGCGGATAGTACCGGGTGACCAATGGAGATCGCCTGCGACAACCAAAACAGGATCGTATCGATAATTTCTCCCTCTTGCGCAATAATAAGTATACCCCGGGCAAATCCGATAATCAAAGCCGGTCCGACCAGGTCTTTCGCTCCTTCGATAAAAGATATCGCTATATCATTTATTTTTAACTTTGCAACGACAGCGGATGCTATACCGAGTCCGAGAAATAATCCGCCCATTTCGGTTACATACCATTCGTATTTCATGACGCCGTATACCAGGCCTCCAATGGTAACTCCGAGTAAGACGAGAACCGCGATTTGCCTGCCGGTCATTTTCTCTGCATCTATCGAAGCATTTGAATCGCGAGGCCAGCGTTCAAGGTCAAGCTCATACACCGGACTGCTTTCCGGATCCTTTTTAACCCGCGATGCATATCTCATAACAATAACTATCGCAACGGTCGTAAGTAAAAACCAAATGAAGATACGATATTCAATGCCGGATAATGCCGGTAACTCCGCAAGTCCCTGTGCTATACCGATCGTAAACGGATTTATAAACGCACCGGCAAATCCCACGTGCGCAGCTACATAGCACATAGCAACGCCGGTAATCGAATCATATCCGATATTTCGGGCTAACGGAATAAAGAGTAAAACGAAAGGAATTACTTCCTCGCTCATCCCGAAGGTTGCACCCGCCAGACTGAATATAATCATAACAGCGGGGATGAGTATCTTATCCCTGCCGGGCTTTTGAGTATGAGCGCGCGCAATCGCATGTATCGCTCCGGTCATAGCACCTGTTTTCGCGATTATCGAAAACACACCGCCTATAACAAGTACAAACCCGATAATATATGAAACCTCATTGATGCCCTTGAGAGGAGCCGTGAGCAACGCTCCGACCCCTTGCGGGACTCTGTCCACATAATGAAACGATCCGGGGACCGCCACTTCCCGTCCGTTTTTTTCAGCATATTCATATTCTCCGCCGGGAATTATCCAGGTTAGTATTGTGGTAAGAACAGCAACGCTAAAAACTATAATTAACGTATTCGGGGCTTTGTATTTCCGTTTTTTCAAATGACGCTCCATGTGAAAATTTCTATTCGGGCTGCATTATCCGAGGTTCTTTGTTGCTGCAATCAAAACGAGTTCGGTTATCTTCCTGAGATCTTCGATATATATGAATTCTTCGTTGCTATGGGGTTGTTGTGCCCCGATGCCGAAATTAATCGCCGGTATACCGTTCGCGTTGAAAATATTGGCATCGCTGCCGCCGGTATATCGGATCGGTTTTGGTTCCAGACCCGCTTTCCTGATCAACATATCAGCTGCTTTGTAATGATCGCTCGCCGGATCTATATGAAAAGGTGCAAAGGCAAGAGACGTATCTAATGAATAACTGCCGTGGAATCTGGCAGTGACCTCCGATGCTATCCTGTTCAGTTCATTACTATGCTTCTCTATCACTTCCATCGATGGTCCGCGGATCTCCCCCTCACACACCACCCGGGATGATACGACATTTGTAGCATCACCGCCGTGGATAGTACCGATATTACATGTCGCATCGTCTTCGAGACGACCCTGTTCAATCGTACTAATGATTCGTGCGGCCATGGCAATGGCATTGATCCCTTTCTCGGGAGCAACCCCGGCATGCGCGGACCTGCCGCTCACTTCCATTCTGAATTTTAAGCAACCATAACAATGTTGGATGAAAATACCGGGACGTCGGGAACAGTCGAAAACAAATATCTGTCTGATAGAGGGGTAATCCGATAAATCGAGATGACGCGCACCGACCAGACCTATCTCTTCCGCGACGGTAAATAAGACACCGATATTATTTAGTTTAAGCTTTCGCTCATGAGCGATCCGGAACATACAGAGCAATGCAGCTACACCCGCGCGATTATCCGCGCCAAGTATCGTTGAACCGTCAGAGCTGATAGTAGTGTCGTTCACCCTGGGGACCAATTGTCGCGTTGACTGAACGGTATCCATGTGAGCTGCTAAAAATGTCACCGGTTTATCGGGGTCGGTTTCCGCCGGGATGCATATTACATTTCCCGACTCTGATCCCCCGACGTGGATCGGTTGTTCGACGACATGAACTCCGAGCGGCTCAAGTTCCTTTTTAATATAATCGGCGACTTTTCTTTCTTTCAGTGATATGCCTTCGATTCGGGCAAGGCTGCAAAAGTCAGCTACAAGTTGATCGGTATCTATATAGTTCATCATATGAAAATAAGAATGCAAAAAATAGAACGCAACTTTTTCTCCGGCTTTTCGTATATTGTAAGATTATGAAAAGTCATTATGCCATAGAGGTTGTAAACCTCACAAAGATGTACACCCCACGCGGCAAACCGTCAGTCCATGCACTGAAGGGGATCTCTTTTACCGTCGAACCGGGGGCTATTTTCGGTTTACTCGGGCCGAACGGGGCCGGTAAATCCACAACGATCAAAATATTGACGACGCTGACTCCCCCCACCTCCGGAAGAGCCGTTGTGAACGGATTCGACTGCTTGCATCAACCGCTTGAAACCCGACGGTCGTTAGCAGTCGTACTACAGCAAAACGCTTTTGAATTGTATCTTACGGTTCTCGGGAACCTGAGAACCTATGCCCGTTTTCATCATATACCGCGCAAGGAGGCAGATCGGCGCATCACTGAAGTGCTCGACCAATTCGGTTTATACGATGAACGGTATACCCATGCTATCGACCTGAGCGGCGGCATGAGAAGACGGCTGCAGGTAGCGAAAGCGTTCCTGAGCGGTAAGCCGGTGATATTTTTAGATGAGGCGACAACGGGACTCGATCCTATAAACCGCCGAACGACACTCAGTGCCATCAGGGAACAAGCATCGAAAGGATCGACTATTGTCCTGACGACACACCTCCTTGACGAAGCCGAGGATTTATGCGACCGTCTGGTCATTGTCGACCACGGGAATATAATCGCCGAAGGCGATCTGCATGAAATAAAACGGCTCGGCGTGCCTGCCTATACTTTGAATCTGATATTCAGGAACGTCTCGCCACAGACACTACAATTTTTAAAGGCGCAAAATCCTCTCCATTTCAAACACAACGACACGGCGGCAGACATTACATTACAGCGGTCGCATCAGCAAATCCTCGATATTATCGGAGAGCTTGATCGCCATCACGACCTTGTTCATTTTGAAGTTCACACCGCGGATCTGGAAGATGTTTTCATTGATCTGTTATCTCGTCAAAAAGAGGAGCCGGTATGAAATCGATCCCTGCCGTCGTGTACCGGGAATATTTACTGCGTACAACAAGTCTGACCTGGCTGTTCTTCGACTTGTTTATGCCGCTGATATATCTTCTCATTTTCGGTATCGGATTTGACAGGGCGCTCAGCGAAGGCATTATGATGGAAGGGCAATTGATTCCATACAATGAATTCTTTCTCGGCGGAATCCTGGCAATGACGAGCTTCGGGATCGGGATGAACACATCGTATGGCTTCTTCATGGACAGAGATAACGGCATATTCTACGAACACCTTACGTACCCGATGACGCGCGGAGAGTTCCTGCTCGGGAAAGTACTGTTCAACTGCGTCATTGCAACAGTAGCGGCAATAATCGCTCTGGGATTGGGATCGTGGATTCTCGGGATATCATTATCCGTTGCACATCTGCCATTGGTATTTGTCGGTATTATTATCGGAACTGCCGGTTGGTTTTTCTTTCTGATGATTTTCGCTCTACGTATCAGACGGAATGATATGTACAATACTATAATTAATCTGCTTTACTTTATTATGTTATTCGCATCGAGTCTTTTTTATCCTCTCGATCTCCTGCCCTCCTGGTTAACAACGGCCGCTCTGATTAACCCGGTTACATGGCAGGCTGATTTCCTCAGATACTTCACGATAGGCGTCGGCGACCTGCCGCAAATCATGCTGCAATCCGTGTATTTCCTGATCTTTCTTGCCGTAAGCTTTTATGCAGGTACAGTCATTATCCGGAAAATCGCATAGATTGACTTTAGAGGTATTGATTTGTATACTATAAGATTGTACATATTCGAATTAAATATATTCTACCAATGACCCGATGAATCAACGAAAACTATACAGAACAATAGAAAGCATTACACCGGAAAACTATGTTTCCAAAGAAGACCTGTTCGAAAAAATCATCAGCGAAATAATAGACAATGAGGCCATTAACATTTCAGGCGCCCGGATCTGGCAACTCGACCCGAACAATGGCTCATACAAATTAACCCACCAGAAAGGGCATATCGAGCGGGTCGAAGAGGGCTTCAGTTTAAAAGTCAACGAATACCCTTTATTCCATGATCTCGCCAATCATCGGTCTGTTATGGGAGTCGAAACACATAGCCGTTTGCGTGCCGTCGGAATTAAACACTATGCTGCCACGGGGGTGGGTGAGAAAATGAGTATAAAGGGCATGATGCTGTACCCCTATATTCTCGCATTTAATTCGGAGAAATTAGATGAAGAATTGCTTGATACACTCAATATCATAAGTGCCGCGGTGACTTCCTTTCTCAAAAGCCGGCGTATGCAGAAGGAGAGCGATAAGATGCAGCTCGAGTTCAAACAGGCACGCGAGATCCAGACAAGTATTCTCCCCCAGCATGAATATCATTTCGGAAATTACCAGATTTACGGAACCACTATCCCGGAAGCCCAGGTTTGCGGTGATTTCTTCGATTATGTCGAGATCGGACAGGAATCCCGCCAGCTTGGTGTCCTGGTCGGCGATGCCGCGGGCAAAGGGATGTCGGCAGCAGTACAAGCCCTTTACATTTCGGGAGCTTTACGACTCGGAGCAGCCCATCAGATAAAAACATCTGCGATTATCTCGACTATTAATAAGATGATTACCCGGACCTTCCCCGATGAGCGCTTTGCAACTCTTTTCTATGCAGAATTGTTTGATAACCAGAGCGGGTTATGCGTGTTCGTCAATGCAGGCCATAATAACCCGATATTTTATGATTCATCGGCTGATGAGGTTCGGTACCTGGAAACCACCGGCGGTGTTCTGGGCTTAACACCCGAACAGCGTTATGTGGTAGAGAACATCAACATAAAAACCGGCGATATACTCGTTGCCTACAGCGACGGTATCGTGGAAGCTACGACCGCTGCGGGCGATTTTTACGGTGAAGAACGCCTCGAAAAACTGATAGTGAACAACAAAGACCGATCGGCCAAAGAGATCGTACAGATCGTCATCGACGATGTCGTATCATTCTCGGTATACGGCAAATACAACGATGATAAAACATTAGTAGTAGTGAAAAGGATTAAGTGACATGAGACA
>SLQE01000470.1 GCA_007131635.1 Bacteroidota bacterium
AATAATAATCAAATATTTATTATTCCATATTTATTCCAGCCGATCCTGCGGGCCGATCCTGGCATACATCAAAAGCCGGGGCCTGTCGGTTTTGTGAATCGCCCAATAATTTCTTATTCTACATAGCGAAAGACAAGATACCTTCGATACGCCGTTAGATAAATTGCGTTTGATCTCAATCAACAATCCGGAGAAATTATGACACTAAGTATGCTATGGCAGATGATATTAATCGGATATGTAATACTACTCGTTGCAATAATACTGAATGCTCTTGCGCGCGCTGTTTCTCTGTCCACGTGGTATGATATATTCATCAACATACAGACACAGGGCTTTTTCGTGGCATGGAAAAATGAGGGATTTTTCTCATTATTATTCTTGTTAGTACTGTACCCGTTCGTGCTGGGAGCGGTAGGATATATTATGACACGTTTATTCCAATAATATTTTTTGATAAACATGAGGACGATTTTATGAAAGGACATGTACTTTTAGTCGGCGGCAGTTCATCGATCGCCGGGGCGTTGCTTGATCAATTACGTCTGATGAGCGATTTGAAAATTACCGTACTATCCAGAAGCGGTGAAATTGATACGGGGAACGGAAACATACAATCGTTTGCCTACGACCCTTCGGGTGAGTCGATGGATAATCTGCCTTCAATAGATGCATTGGATGGCTTAATGTATTTCCCCGGTACGATCAATTTAAAACCTTTCCATCGTTTCACGATTGAAGATTTTGAAAAGGACTGGAAAATTAACTTCCTTGGAGCCGTGAACATCATACAAAAATACCTCCCTGCACTGAAAAAAGCCGAGCAGGCGAGTATAGTGTTGGTCAGCACCGTTGCCGTGCATACCGGCATGCCGTATCATACGAGTATTTCCGCCGCGAAAGGAGCCGTTGAGGGATTTACAAAAGCACTTGCCGCCGAACTTGCGCCGCGAATCAGGGTAAACGCAATCGCGCCGTCGATGACGAGAACCAATCTCTCCGCAAAATTTTTGACTTCGCCCGAAAAAGAATCGGCGAGCGCGAAAAGGCATCCGCTCGGCAGGGTAGGTGAACCGGAAGATATTGCGCATGCTGCAAAGTTTTTACTCAGTCCGGAATCTTCCTGGATTACCGGTCAGATAATACACGTCGACGGCGGTATGTCGAATTTAAAACTGTTATGACCTTATATTTTTTTCATTGACAAAAAAACTCTCACATAGATACGAAACGCTGCGTTTGATCCTCGGGGATCAGCTCAACAGCAAGCACAGCTGGTTTTCAAAGAAAGAGAATGGAGTCCTATACGTACTGATGGAGGTAAAGCAGGAGAGTGAGTACGTAAAGCATCACATTCAGAAGATCGTCGGTTTCTTCGCCTCGATGCGTGAGTTTGCCGGACAGTTGGAGTCGAAAGGACATCATGTTTACTATCTGAAAATCAATGATAAAAATAATAAACAAACATTTGATGAGAATCTCGACGCGATCATAAAAGAATTTTCCGTTAAAAAATTCGAATACCAGCTTCCGGACGAATACCGGCTCGACCGGCAACTGAAAAAATATTGTGACGGTCTAAAAATTGATCATCAGGTATACGACACTGAACATTTCTACACGCAGAGAGATGAATTGAAGGATATGTTCAAAGCGCGCGCGCAATACCGGATGGAACATTTCTATCGCGTCATGCGGCGTAAACATGATGTCCTGATGAATAATGATAAGCCCGAAGGCGGAGATTGGAATTACGACAAGCTCAACCGGGAGCGCTACGATGATAATATAAAAGTCCCCGTGCTGCCCGACTTGAAAAACAATGTGTCCGGGGTTCTTCAGGATATACAGAAGGCACAACTCCTCAATTTTGGTTTTATCGATGCCGAACGTTTCACCTGGCCGGTCAACCGTACGCAATCCCGCAAATTGCTCCGGCACTTCATCACGCATTGCCTGCCGCATTTCGGAACATACCAGGATGCTATGGATTCCCGGCATAATGTGCTCTTTCATTCCCGTCTGTCCTTTGCACTCAACACGAAGCAACTATCGCCGGCGGAGGTCATCGAAGCTGCTGTCAGTGAGTGGAAGGAACGGAAAAAGGAAATCAGTCTACCGCAGGTCGAGGGATTTGTCCGGCAAATTCTCGGGTGGCGGGAATACATGCGCGGGGTGTACTGGGCACAGATGCCGGAATACGAATCCATGAATTTCTTTTCCCATAACGCCAAGCTTCCGGAGTTTTACTGGACCGGCGAGACCCGCATGAATTGCATGCATCACGCTATCAGGCAAAGTTTGCAAACCGCCTACGCACACCATATACAAAGACTTATGATAACCGGTAATTTTGCACTGCTGGCCGGCATACATCCGGACGAGGTGGATGCCTGGTATCTCGGTGTTTATATCGATGCTGTACAATGGGTTGAGATCACCAATACACGGGGGATGAGCCAGTACGCTGACGGCGGTATTGTCGGCAGTAAACCCTATGTTTCATCCGCGCAATACATCAGTAAGATGAGCAACTATTGTGATGATTGTTACTATAAAAAAAGTGTAAAAACCGGTGATCGTGCCTGTCCGTTTAACAGTTTGTACTGGCACTTTTACGAACGCAACCGGGAGTTGTTGCAGAAAAATCCCCGTGTCGGAATGATGTATCGGGTTTTGGATAAACTGAAAGATAAGGATAGAATACTCGAACAGGCGGAAACGTACCTGGAAAACATTGAGAACCTATGACAGGTGCGGGGATCCTTTGCGATAGACCGGCTCGTCTTTTTTCACCCGTCGAATATCAAAGTCTGATTCCGGAAGATGCTCATGCGCGCCGATCACCAGATAACCGCCGGGTCGCAGGCGGTCAAGGATCGTTCTGAATAGTGCATCCCGAACGGAATGATCATAGTAGGTAAATATAAAATTTCTGCAGAAAATCATATCGAAAAATCCATCCGGAATATCCCGACGAATATCCCGCTGAAGAAATTGTATTCCAT
>SLQE01000309.1 GCA_007131635.1 Bacteroidota bacterium
CGTATTATGATGAGGGGCATCTCTACGGTCAGCGTATTTTTCTGCCGACCGATTCATCGAACTTTTCCGCGGCCGATCCGTCACAGTGGCATATCGGCTCATCCGGTGACAGTAGTTATGTCCCCATGAATTTTGAAAACCGCGCGTCGATAATGGGAAAATTAACGTTCAGAGTGTTGGGATCAAATCGGATCGACATACAGTACTTGCACCAGCGCAGGGATTATAATTATTATGATCACAGATTCCGATTTAATCCGGACGGAATATATACCCACTTCGACCGCGGAGATCTTGTTAACGCGTCATATACACATGTATTCAGTCCCCGTACCTTTGCGACCTTACGAGGTGCATGGTTCAGCAACAGACAAAAATCATATGTGTACGAGGATCCGACAGATCCGCGATATCCTCCCTTTCACTTGCGGCAAACGGTAAGCGGTGCGGCGTTCTTTACAGGAGGAGCAGAGGACGAATATACAAATCGCGAAACACGATACAGTTTGATCAAGGCGGATGTGACCAGTCAGGTCACCCGGCACCATGAAATCAAGGCAGGTGCCGAGGTCAGAATTCACCGTATCTGGGTGAATAATTTTGGTATCAGAAATGACTCACAAACAAATTTTCAACCGGAGCCGGTCTATTTCGGACGCTCTCATTTTGCAAGAGCTACCATCCGCCCAAGAGAAATATCGGCGTATGTTCAGGATAAAATAGATTACGAAGATATAGTTGCGAATATCGGCGTGCGATTCGATTATTTTGATCCTAACTGGAAACTCCTCTCGGAACAGCTTCGACTGGGATTTGAAAAGAAAACCGAACCTACAGAACCTGAATATCAGATAAGTCCGCGATTCGGACTTGCATTTCCGATTTCCGACAGGGGAGTCATGCATATTGCTTACGGACATTTTTTTCAGATCCCGATATTTGATTTATTATATCTTAATCCGGAGTATAACCTGAATGCAACAGACGCGTTCCAGGTCGGTAATCCGGGATTGAAATCACAGCGAACCGCACAATACGAGATTGGTCTTCAACAGGAACTCACCTATGATCTCGGATTTTACGTCACTGCCTTTTACAAGGATATGAGGAATCTCATAGGAACGGAGGTCTATGATATCACGAATGGAAATAAATATTCCATGTACGTAAACAGAGATTACGGTACTGCACGTGGTTTTATTGTTTCGTTCAGAAAGAGACATTCGAACGGCTTTTCGGCAACTCTGGATTACACATTCCAGATCGCGAAAGGGAATGCCTCCGATCCGAATGAAGTATTTCTCGATAATATCACCGACCCTCCCCGCGAAAGTCAAAAATATCTTATCCCCCTCGATTGGGATCGAACCCACTCAATCGATTTCTCGGGAACAGCCGGGAATCCTCGGGGATTGAGCCTGACTATTCTCGGTTCGATTTATTCCGGGCTGCCGTATACACCTTCAATGTTTGCATCGCGAATTGCGCCGATCAATAGCGAAATTCGACAATGGCAAATCACCGTTGATATTTATGCCAGACATACCTTATCACTTTTGAATATCCCGATTACGATTTTTACAAAGGTTTATAATCTTTTCGACCGGAAAAATGAATTACAGATATTTAACAGTACCGGAAGAGCGAATTACAGTGTCGAACAGCAATTTACTCCGCCACCCCGCGGAATAAATACTGTGGAGCAATATTATACAAGACCTGACTTTTATTCAAAGCCACGTCAAATTATCTTTGGCATAGAGTTTTCTTTATAAAGATGTAAAAAGGAGATCCAATGAGAACACGAGGAATACCTTCTTATTTTATACGATGCACACTAATTAGTGTTCTCTTCATAGCAGCTTGTGCATGTATGCAAATCGCAAACGCGCAAATCCCCGATCATTTGATTCCCGACCGGTTTATCGATCCGAACAAAGGAAGTATCGAGTATACAAAAAAAGGAATAATGGACGGGAATCTTGTCCGGACTATCTTTTTAAATCATGGTGAAATAGCCCTCTGGCCGGATTCACCGTCGGGTGAATGGCCGAAAGGAACAGGACAACAATATATTGACGGCATTGCCATCATCGTTCAGGCCAAGGTCCCGGCAGATCATCCATATAATCAGGAGGGCAAAGAGATTTATCCGTTACAGACGAACTATCGGGAATTTATAAAGAAAGACCCGGTAACCGGTATTCCCTGGGGATGGGCTCCGTTGCCGGGATACGCAAATCCAAATCAGACTGAACCGGCAATGAGTACAAAACCGAATACGTGGCCAAGAACCTGGCCCGACAGGGCGTCTGAATGGGATGCTTTATGGAATGGGTATTTTGGTCGCGGAATCCACAATGCTCAGCTTGAAACATATTTCCGAATGGACGATGCGCAGGATAAGAAATATAAATTTACACCCGATCCGGATGACCCTGACCGTGGAGGGCTTGGAATGCAAGTTGCCGCTCGCGGATTTCAGTGGACCAATGTTCTTGCCCAGGATGTTATCTTCTGGCATTATGAAATTACAAATGTCGGGAAAGCCGATTATGATGAAGTTCTCTATGCACAATACGTGGATTGGGGGATAGGCGGAACGGACGATTCACATGACGATCTTGGAGCTTGGGATAAAGAAATTGATATCGCATACGCCTGGGACCTGGATGGTGTCGGTATGCAGGGAGGAGTCCCATGGTCTCCGGTGGGAATGGCGGGATATGTCTTCGCCGAAAGTCCCGGGTTGCTCAATAATCAGGATAACGACTGGGATGGAATTATCGACGAATCACGGACCAATATCGCAGAAACGTTGATCGAAGGGCGGGATAATATTATCGCCTACATGGAACAACATTATGACATAGATAGATTTTTCCGGTTCTATGGCTACGATAGCTTTGATGAAATTCCGGCGGTGCAACAGGAATACTGGTGGGTTGAAGACGAAAATGCAAATTGGAGAGGATTCCTGGATTTAAACGGAAACGGGATTTGGGACGAAGGTGAGCCGTTGATGGATGACCTCGGAAGCGACGGATTGGATGTGTTCGATGAGGGATACGTCGGTCCGACTCCGGACGGGACGCAGGGAAATGCCCGGCCCGATCAGGGAGAACCGAATTTCGGTATTCTTGACCCATTTGAATCAGATCAGATCGGCTTGACAGGATTCAATATTTTTCCTGTCCATTTCTATCAACTTATTAACGACGAACAAAACTGGCAAGTCCTCGGGTATCCTACGGATTGGACAAAGGACCATGAGCAATTGATCGGCGTTAACCTCGCGATGTTCTTCTCGTCAGGTTCGCGAAGGGTCGGAAACAGAGGAGGGACGTTGTTTCCAATGCCTCGTTTACACACTGAACGTTTTTCGATGGCGCTTATTTTTGGTATGGACCGGGATGATCTTTTCAGAAGAGCGCGGACGGTCAGGGGAATATATAATGCCGGTTATCGTTTTGCCGAGCCTCCCTTGAAACCGACCATTAAAATCGTTTCGGGGGATAAGAAAGTTACTCTTTACTGGGATGACAGAGCAGAACAATCGTTCGACCGGTTTTTGCGGGAATACGATTTTCAGGGTTATAAGATCTATAAAAGTACCGAGCCGCAATTCCTGGAAAATATGGTCATCACGGATGCACATGGTGCACCGATCTACCGGAGGCCGATTGCACAATTTGACCTTAAGAACGGAATCACCGGATACCATCCTATCGATATCCAGGGTCTGAAATATTACCTCGGAAGCGATACGGGTCTCCGACACACCTATGTCGATACCGATGTTCAGAACGGTCAGGTATACTATTATGCGGTTGTATCATATGATTACGGCCACGTTGAAATAACGGTGCTCGGAGATATGGAAGGTATACCCCCTTCGGAATGTACCGCGATTATCGATGTCGATCTTTCCGGTAATGTAATAGCAGATATAAACACCGGGTTTGCTATCCCCGGAGCGCCGGCAGCCGGATATGTTCCGCCTCAAATTGACGGCCATATTATGCATGACGGTCCCGGAACCGGCCAACTTGATATAATGCTTATCGATCCCGAAGAGATTAAAGACGGAAACACATACCGGATAACATTCGAGAATCCTTCGCGTTTTCAGAATAGTCCCGAACCGACGTATGCAGTCGTCAATATGACGACCGATGAAGTGATTGTGGAGGACAGACCGGTGACATTACACGAAGGGCAAACACCGGTCGTTGATGGTATTGTCGGATATATTAAAAACGATGAGGCCGAACTTAATTATAATGAAACAGGTTGGGTAAAAGGAAATACGAATCTTATAACGAATACGGGGCTTGATCACAGATACAGAACTACAAATATTCCATATCCGGCTGATTTTGAAATCCGGTTTTACGATGAAATAGTCGATACCTCGGCACCCCGACTGTTCTTTGGTTCACCGCTTCCGACTCCCACGAAATTTACCATAAGGAATCTTACGGAAGACAAGCGTGCAGACTTCATGTTCTTTGCATCCGATCCGCCGAATATCTCTCCGGGGGACAGGATCATCATCGTTTACGGTGACAGTCTGAGTAAACCGCCGATGCAGGGGGCCGGGAATTACCGGACGTCGTGGATGATTGAATTCCGGCAAGACGAAGAGCTTGATGACGAAATACGTATCCCGCAACCGGGTGATGTGTATCGAATTCAAACAGCGAAACCGTTCAGGTCCGGTGAATCTTTCCAGTTTACCGTAAAAAATTCTTATATGGATATCGAGAAGGCAAGAACGGATCTGGCCGATGTTGCAGTGGTACCTAATCCATATGTCGGAGCGGCATCCTGGGAACAGCAACTCCTTTTCAGAACGGGACGCGGTGAACGCCTTATTTACTTTATTAATCTCCCGACCGATTGTACGATCAGGGTTTACACCGTAAGCGGGCAACACGTCATAACGCTGCATCACTCATCGGCAATTGATAACGGACAGCTTGCGTGGAACCTTCTGACCAAGGACGGTATGGAATTGGCATACGGTAATTATATCTACCACATTGATGCTCCGGGAGTCGGTGAGAAGATCGGCCGGTTCGCTGTTATTAAATAAAGCGGTTATTTGTTCACCGGTTATCGGTTTATTGGATTTGTGATTACCGACAACCGATTATGATAAAAAATCTGAGTGGGTGATGTATGAATAAAAAATTAATTTTATCCGTTTTGGTTACAATACTATTGACACAGTCGGGAGTCGCTCAGTTGACAAATCAATCTGTGTCGAAAGCCGGAACATCTGCTGCCACGTTCTTACAGATACCCGTCGGAGCCAGGGCCGTCGGGATGGGAGGCGCATTTGTTTCCGTTGCGGATGACATTACAAGTTTATACTGGAATCCGGCAGGCTCGGCGAGACTGCAATACAGGGAAGTTATGTTCAGCCATATCGACTGGATCGCCGATATCAGATTCGATTTCGCCGCCGTTGCCGTCCCCATACCAAGGTTGGGTACTCTTGGCATTAGCTTTTCATCAATGTCGATGGATGATATGTTGGTCAGGACCGTCGAGCGGCCCGACGGAACAGGCGAATTATTTTCATCGGGAAGCATAGCAATAGGTATCCATTACGCACGAAGTCTGACGGATAAGTTCTCCATCGGAGCGACCGCAAAATATATCTCGGAGCGGATATGGGATATGCGAGCATCGGGATTTGCGATAGATTTCGGAGCGTTGTTCACTACCGACTTCTTAAACGGCATGAGAATCGGTGCATCGATGACGAACTTCGGATCGGATATGCAGATGTCGGGCAGGAATACGCGTATGCACGGACGAATCGACGACAGGAAGCAAGGAAGCACGGACCGTGTACCTATGCATATCGAGATGAATTCGTGGCCTTTGCCGTTAGGTTTTCAGTTTGGAGTTGCGAACGATTTTATAAAAACGGAGATGCATATATTGACCGTTTCGGTGGATGCTCACTACCCGAGCAATAATTATCAAAGTATGAATATCGGCGGGGAGTACGGTTTCAATAACATAATCTTTTTCAGAGCGGGATATCAATCCCTGTTTCTCCAGGACGCAGAAGGCGGACTTACCTTTGGTGCCGGTTTCCACTATGATTTATTCGGCGGTAACGTGAGGACAAAAGTGGATTATGGTTACAGGGACTTCAGCAGGTTAAAGGAGATTCACATATTGAGTGTTGCCATACTATTTTAAAAATGGTTTTCCTGAATGAGAGCAACGGGCTTATCGTGAAAGAAAAAATATTTGTCATTATATGTATCCTGTTCCTGTTGAGCTGTGGGGCACCTTCCGACGACAGCCGGGATGAACGGACCGATGTTATCCGGTTAACCTATTGGCCTGCGCCGAACCCGCAGGAGATGGAGCTTGCCGATAGTCTTGTAAAGGTCTGGAACCGGAACAACCCGCATATTCAGGTAAGAATGCAGCCGATACCGGTCGGACAATCTACCGAAGAAGTTTTGCTTGCTTCTATTGCAGCCGGTACAACACCGGATATCTGCTCGAATATCTGGCCCGGCGCGCTCTATGATTTTACACGCGCCGGCGGATTAATTCCGTTCGAAAAATTTTCCGATTTTGACTCTGTTTTGACCTCCAGAGTTCCGTCTGAATTACTGGAAACATTCAGATCGCCGGATGGCTCTGTTTATCAAATACCATGGAAAACGAATCCGGTCATGATGATTTACAACAAAAGAATATTACGTGAACTGGGATATGAAGAGCCGCCTCGAATTTATTCTGAATTTATCCGGATGGGGCGTGAACTTGCGGAACGGCGGGAAAACGATAAGAGATTCGATGTGTGGATGGGAGAACGGGATATCCGTCCGATCTGGTGGCAGCGTTTCTTCGATTTTCTGCCATTTTACTATGCAGCATCGGGAGGGAAAACCCTTTTTGAAAATCACACCGTTGCTTTTGTAAATGAATATGCGGAAGCGGTCATAGCATTTTTCAGCGAATGCTACCGTGAAAAAGTATTTCCGCGGACATTCTCTCATCAACAGGATCCGTTCCTTCTCGAGAGAATGGCAACGAATTTCGCGGGTTCATGGCAAATCCCGACAATCCGGCGGTACGCTCCGCACATAGAATTCGGTGTTGCACCGGTGCCCGTTCCGGATGATCACGAGGGCCCTATCTATACCTATGGTGATTTCAAAAATATATCTATTTTCAGCACGACACGATATCCGGAAGCGTCATGGGAGTTTGTAAAGTTTTTAATCGAAGCCGATCATGATCTCTTGCTACTTGAAATCGCGAATCAGATACCCGTTCGCGGCGATCTGCTGACGAATCCGCTGTTCACGGATTTCTTCAATGACAATCCGGATATGGTACTGTTTGCCGAACAGGCGGTCTACACAAGAAGTGTCGATGAGGTGGCCGACATAAAAGAGATACTGGATGCGCTGTCGCAGGAATATGAGGCGGCAGTTGTTTATGGCCGAAGATCACCCGCGGAAGCAATTCAACGGGCCGCACGACGCGCCGAACTTATTATCGAGTGGAATAAATGAAATCTGTCTCCGCATTGATCTCGCGCATCAGAGGATCCGAAAAAAACGGCTATCTTTTTATGCTGCCGTATATAATCTTTTTCTGCCTGTTCATAGCTTATCCGCTCATATTCTCCTTTGTTCTGATTTTTCACCGGTGGAATATCGTTACACCTATGGAATGGATAGCTCTGCGAAATTTTTTCCGGATGTTTCAGGATCCGCTGTTCGCAAGAGCGATCATAAATACGCTTGTATTTCTTGTCCTTCATATTCCTCTGCAGATCGTTATCGCACTTATTTTTGCAGTTCTCCTGAACTCCGCAATCAAATTCCGCGGATTGTTCCGGTCGGTGTACTTCTTTCCCGTGGTTGTATCCGGTGTCGTGGTTACGATACTCTGGGCGCAATTATATAACTATGAGAGCGGTTTATTCAATCATATATTGACAACGATCGGTCTACCGGCTGTTCCCTGGCTGGTTGACCCGGGGTTTGCCATGCCTTCCATAGCGATTATGGCGACATGGAAAAATGTCGGTCTGTACATAGTCCTTTTCCTCGTCGGACTACAAACGATCCCCGCATATCTCTATGAAGCCGCCAGGATCGACGGCGCGTCGGGGAAGGATCAATTCCTCAACATAACGCTGCCTATGTTAAATCCAACCATCGTGGTTATATTCATTCTTTCGACTATAGGCGGTTTCTCGCTCTTCATCGAACCGTATATCATGACAGGCGGCGGACCGATGAACAGCACATTATCCGCAATGCTGTATATTTATAATCAGGCATTCAGTTTCAATCATATGGGGTATGCCGCCGCACTCGGTTTTGTTTTTGCGCTGATTATACTTTCCGTGGTAATGCTGCAAAGAAAAGTCTTGGAAACCGGGGACTATAGTACATGAGACGAATCGGAATATATATTCTTCTGCTTATCGGTCTTATCGGATTCGGGTATCCATTCGTCTGGATGATCTCGGCATCATTGAAACCGGAACTTGAGATCGGATCGCTTGCTCTCTGGTCGGCAAATTTCTCGTTAAAAAATTATGAGCTTGTTATAAACCGGATACCGGTGTTTCGTGCATTGCTGAACAGCACGATCGTATCGGTATCGGTTACAATCTCGGTTATTTTTTTCGGATCGATGGTCGGTTTCGCCCTTGCGAAAATGAGGTTCGTCGGTAAGGAAATTCTTTTTGTCGTCATACTATTTACGATGATGATCCCGTTCCAGATCACCATGATCCCGCAATATATATTAATGGTGTGGCTCGGACTTACCGATACCTATCTCGGATTAATAGCTCCGTATGCGATGACCGCGCTCAGCATAGTACTTTTCCGGCAATTTTTCATGAGCATACCGCAGGCATTGATTGACGCGGCGCGCGTCGACGGTTGCTCCGATCTGAGAATATTATTTAAAATCGTGTGGCCGCTGTCAAGACCGGTTATTATCACCGTAGGAATACTCACGTTTATGACCGTCTGGAACGATGTCCTCTGGCCGATAATAATAATCCGCGAGCGAAGTATGATGACCATGCCCCAGCTTGTCGCGTTGTTCGTGACCGGAGGGGAGGCGGAGGGACAGCTTGGTGCAATGCTCGCATCGGCAACATTGCTCGCACTGCCCGTCATAATCGGGTATTCTTTCTTTCAGCGGTATTTTATAGATAGTATGGCAACGACAGGTTTGAAAGGGTAGGTGATGTAAGATGATGTATAGATTGAGCTACTATGTGGTCGGTTTGTCCCTTTGTGCACTTATCTGTACCGGAGCGGTAAAAGGAAATGAGACTATATCCGATACTGCCGTTGTCGCACGAGTTGGTGATTACAGGATAACCGTTGAAAACCTGCTGGAGAGCTATGAGATAACACCGTCTTTTGTAAAGTTATCGGCAAATCCGTTAGAAACCCACCTTCGGTATCTCATATATGAGTATCTCATGGCATCGGAGGCTGAACGACGCGGTTACGATACCCTGGCGATCACAGATCGAATGATCCGGGCAATCGAGGAAGATCTGACAGTCGATCAATTGTACCGGGATGATATACTATCGCAGATAACGTTAACGGAGGAAAATATCAATGCGGGTGTTCAGAAAGGCAGGATCCGGATCCGGTTGCGATGGATATTTACTGAGTCAATCGTCGAAGCACAAAATATATACCGTAAATATACCGAAGGTGCGTCGTTCGACAGTTTATTCTTACGTCACCTTCCCCCGGACACGCCGCCTGAATCCCGGATGTATGAAAACACTCAGTTAATCCTCGAGCGTGATAATCCCGGCTTAATGAGTCAGATCGTACATCTGAAATCCGGCGAAGTATCGGAGCCGGTGGAAGGAGCCGACGGTTATTATATTTTCCGGATCGATGAGATACGACAAAATCCGATTCTTCCGCTGGATGAATATACAAAACTGAAAGACCAGGCTGTGACGGTACTGACAAAGATCCGTGCCGACGAAATTTCCAGGAAGTATATTCAGGAATTGTTCGACGAGGAAAATCCGGAAATAATTCCGGCGGGCATGTACGTGATACGTGCCTATCTTGCCGCACAGGGTTTAACGGAGGAACAGATCGCTGAATACGAAATACCGCTGGAAATTATGACCGAAGGCGGACCCAAACCGGTCATCCATAATCCGGAATTTCTCTCATTGCCGGTTGCACGTAACCGTCACGTTACCATGACGGTACAGGATTATCTCGATTGGTTTGAGATACGGCAATTGCAGATCAAGCGGCATTCAAGAGAAGCGTTTAATACAAGTATTCTTCAGACCGTGCGTAAGATGATGCAGGACAGGATGCTGAGCGATCGCGCTTATGAACGCGGGTTAGACGGGAGAGAAGCCGTCAGGAGCGAACTGCAAAGATGGAAGGCAAAAATTCTCTACTCGGTATTCCGCCGAACCGTTCAGCAGTCCATCGATATTACCAATGAACATCTCCGTTCCTATTATAATGCGCATGCAACGAGATATGTCGATAGGGAGGGAAATCCGCTCTCATTTGACGATGCGAGAGATTACGTTTACGGAGATTTGTATCTGATCGAAGAGAACAGAGTGCTGTACAGACTCATTCGTGACCTGGAAGCAAAATATGATGTATATGTTAATGAATCTTTACTCGATGATTTAGCACAGAGGATCGAAGAATCGGAAATACCGGTCAATGTCATTTTTTATAAACCCGGTGGAACGTTTCCCCGTGTCGCATTTCCGACAATAGATCAGTTATGGAGGAACTTTGCACGTTAAAAGCGGTTGTCCGGCGGGAGATAATCAATGATGATTACGGCTCTCTACGAAAGACCCGGCCGGTTATCGGTTGTCGAAAAAAATATCCCCGGGCTGCAGCCGGATGAGGCACTTGTGAAAATCGATGCGTGCGGTGTATGCGGAACCGATCTGCACATCGTTGAAGGAAAATCCCGCTCAACACCGCCCGTTGTGCCCGGTCACGAGTTTAACGGCACCATTTCCGATATCCGCAGCGATAACGGTATGTTTTCAACCGGGCAACGCGTTGTCATCGATCCGAATATCCCATGCGACACTTGTTATTACTGCCGCCGCGGATTGGTACATCTGTGCGAAAACCTGAAAGCGCTTGGTGTGGATCTCGACGGCGGGATGGCGGAATATTGTGTTGTACCGGTGAGGCAATTATATCGCCTCCCTGATACGATCACTCAGGAGCAAGCCGTTTTTATCGAACCGCTGTCGTGTATAATCCACGGTATCGACCGGGCGAATGTGTCGGTCGGTGATACTGCGGTTATTATCGGCGGAGGGACGGTCGGATTGTTGATGCTTCCACTACTGAAGAACGCAGGTGTTTCCAGAGTATTTTTAATCGAACCGGTTGCCTTTAAACGGGAAATCGCAACAAAGCTCGGTGCCGATATGGTGCTTGATCCTTTCACTGAGAATGTTAAGGAAGCAATCCTCGATATGACCGGTGTCGGAGCCGATGTTGTATTCGAGTGTGCCGGTACAACCGATACCGCACGGCAATCGTTCGAATATGTGAGGCGCGGCGGCACCGTTGAGTTCTTC
>SLQE01000165.1 GCA_007131635.1 Bacteroidota bacterium
GGTATAGGATTATTTACATTACCTTCATTGAGCCCCTTCAGCTGGCAGTTCGGCGCGGGTTTATTTTCTATCAGCGGTGTGGCCGATCGTCAGTACCGCAGTACACTCGTGAACGAACGCGCGCTCGCACTTCCTTTGTATACGGGTGTTCGCTACGATGTATACAGAGGATCCGGCGGATCTGTCAACTATGCAATTTTCGGCAGCTTAATCGGCGGACCCGTCATCGGAATGTCGGTACCCGACCGATCCGGTTTTTCGGCAACGCTTGAAGCGACTAAATTCCGATGGGGAGCAGGCGGACAAGCCGCTCTTGGTTTCGAGATGTTTTTCTCCGAGCGCTGGGCGGGGTATGTTCAGGCCGGTGTCGATGCGGTTGGATTTACACGGGAACTCGGTTCGGAAAAAGGATATTTCGGACCCGCGTTTGGTCTCGGGTTCGGCAGATTACTGGGACGGTAGAAAAGTTATTTCTTTTTGAGATGCGGCGGTATGAACCCGCGATATATATCAAATCGTGAATCGTAAAAAACAATGTTGAAGTTTTTATCGCGGAGCGTACCGCCGGAGGGGTAGAGGTAAAAATCGTCTTTCGTATCTGTCGGTTCATCGCTCGGCCTTCCGTCTTTTGCATAAAACCGCAGTACATAATATCCAAGCTCATACGGTGCATACTCAAGTTGTTTATGCATATTTTCGTATGACAGGATATGGATGTCTGTATCTTTTTTATCTTCGGGCATTTTTATTACCGGGATAGTATCAGCTTTCAAAAGAGTCGTGGCGAATGAGCATCAGTATAGCGGATTGCGGAACGATGAGGTATTGCTTGTCGTCGTACTCGATTTCGATCGAAGAATCCTTCAGAAAAAGAGCGTAGTCTCCTTCTTCTGCCTGCAGGGGAATGTATTTCACGGGGTCTTTCGGAGTTGTCGACCAGGACTCCTGATCCATGTAATTGGGATTAACAACCGGATATCCGGGTCCCACCTGTACGATGTAACCTCCCTGAACTTTTTCCTTTTCTTTGACACCGGGGGGTAAATACAGACCATGTTTGGTCTGTTCTTTATCCTTATCGGGAAGGATTAACACCCTGTCTCCCACAACGATTAATTTTTTCCGTGTTCCGATTTGCATAGTGACAATATATATAATTTTATCTCATTATTCAATTTGCGGTTACTCCTAACGAAGAGTGTGCAGGCAATGTAAGGAGTCACAACCCCGGAGGATACTCGCCGGTTTTGACAAGCTGATGTATATTGCGCGTTGCATGGTCCTTATCGGCTTTATGAGTGATACCGAACCAACGCGAATCGCATTGCAATACTTCCACAACGGCTTGTTGGTTGCGAATCAATTCCTGTATCACTACCGGAATGTAACATTCGGCATGCATATCCGATGCATTTTTATTCAGAAACTCAACAAGTTTTTCTTCGAGTAAAGGAAAAATACCCGGGGTAAAGCCCCATATATTCATAGATACCGGGGTGCCGGGGGTAATGGTATATTCTTTCCCGTGGTGACGGCTTTTTATTTCACCCTGTTTATTAATCCTGACGTCGGTATGTTCCTCCGCGGTTTCCAGAAAAATATTGCTAAGACTGCAAATGGCTCTTGACACTCCTCCCCCGGGAGATAGGGTGTCTTCAATATTGTACCCGCACATTGCGTAGTGATTATCCTGTGCGCGGGTTTTGCTTTTTAAGAACCGGGCCATTTCCTTAAAAGCATTTCTTCCGTAAAAATCGTCGGCGTTGATCACGGCAAAGGGCTCCTGAACGCAGTTGCGTGCACTCCATATCGCGTGTGCAGTACCCCAGGGTTTTTGTCTTTCTCTGTTGAAATCCATACCCGCAGGGATATCATTCACCGATTGGAGAACTATTGCAACGTCTGTTTTTCCGGATATCTTATTGATAAATAATTCTCTAAATGTATCTTCAAAACTTTGCCTGATTATGAAAACTATTTTATTGAATCCCGACTGTAACGCGTCGTATATCGAATATTCCATAATGGTTTCACCCCTCGGTCCTACCGATTCGAGTTGCTTCAGACCTGCATAGCGGCTTCCCATACCCGCCGCGAGGATCAATAATGTTATGTTCGTTGCCATAGTGATAAAGTTATCATTCTCAGTGATGGATTGTCACCCTTCGATTCCGCTGCCAATGACGCAGATACCCTCGCTATCATCCCTCGACTTCGCTGCCAATGACACGAAAGCTCAGATGCCATCGCTTGCATGCTTCGACTCCGCTCAGCCTGACACCCTACACACTAGTGGAGGAAGTGTAACAATCTTTTAACGCAGCCCTATTTTGTCATAGAGAGCCAATTATCTTTTTCATCACGTCCTCATGTTGTTCCATACTTTCAATAAGTTTTTTCTGTACCCGGGATCGAACTATATTGTGCTCGCTGAATTCGGTTTTATAGTAAACATCGCCGTTGAGGTAATCCGTCAGAAACCGTATCCCCATCAGATAAGTCATGAGAAACGGAGCTTTATGGAATAACTCTTTTTCCGCAGCATCGAGTATTGTGCCGATCTGTTCCAGGTATCCCTCCGTAAAAGCTTTAAACAAATCAATGTGAAAGCTTACCTTTGTAAGATCGGGCTCGTCTTCCCCGGCGGTAGTAGCGATTGTACGAACCGCGTCTCCGTAATCGTAATACAGGATGCCCGGTCCGACTGTGTCCAGATCTATCACCGCTGCTGCTTTATTACCCCTGAAGAGTACGTTGTTTATTTTTGTGTCGTTGTGCACGACGCGCAATGGTATTTTCCCCCCGTCAACGAGTGTTTCTATAACGAGAAGGTCATCTTCCCGCATATGATAAAAGTCAATCAATTCTTCCGCATTGGTTCGTCTGTTTACCCTGTCCTCCGAAACTGCTGTTCTGAGTTGTCCGAGTCTGGAGGAAAGTCGATGAAAATCCTGTATGGACTCTTTACA
>SLQE01000068.1 GCA_007131635.1 Bacteroidota bacterium
ATTTTAACTACAAACGTACCAACATAAGGAATATAACAATGTTAAAAGCATCGGATGTTGTTCTCGACAAAAAGACAGAGAAATTCGCCGTGAACTATGCGGACTCCCTGAAGAAGAGGGGGAGACTTAACAGATTAAACGCAGTGGATTTCAGTCCACCTTCAGGACGATCTAAAGTCGGAGTGGCTGAAGTCCCCGAGGAATATCTGGACTGTCTGGAAAAATTCCCCAAAGGTATAAGAGATTTGAAAGACGGTGTCACGGTGGATATCTACTCGTTTAAGAAAGGAGACGAATCCAAATTATCTCTAATGGGATTTTTCGATATATCGATGTCGAATCATGAGAAGGTAACGGTGGTCGAATATTCGCAGTTCGGCTCGATCATCTGTAACAGGAAGCATCTCAAATTCGGTATCGGGTGCAGATTGATGATGAGAATAATAAGGCAAAGAAAAGGCGCAAAAATAAATACTCCCCAGCAAATTACCGCCAGTGTTATTTTCAGAAAAGCAGAGGTTAATTACAGTATGCAGACCTTCGGTATAACCGGTCCGGGAGTGGGAGGATTGAATCAGGCCGGAGCCCTGACGGAAGATACCTATAACAAATTTATTACCGAAGTTTCGAATATGATCGTGAAAGCATACGATGAGGATTCACGGTATATTATTAATCCGCAGCCGCTGTTCCTCAAGCGAAAGTAGTTACCTGGATGAGATTTTTTTCAGACCTCAGATGTGTTATTAACGCAGAGGCCGCAAAGATCGCAGAGGGTTTCCTCTGTTTTTGCGCCCTCTGCGTTAATTAAAGCCGCTGGCGTTTGGAAGTTTGGTTATTGGAATTTATTTGTGATTTGGTTATTTAGAATTTGGAATTTAAAAAACTATTAATCCCCAAGTACCAGCACCACCTTCACGGGCCAGTGATCCGAAATAAATACGCCGTCGCGTATGACGTTATCGACTCCGTATGAGATCACATCGAAATGACTGTCCGCAAAAATATAGTCGATGACCCGCGGTTCGGTATCATGCCGGAAGGCGTTGTACGTCGATTCGGCACCGACAACCGGTTCCCCGGAGATCAGTTCGGTGTTTTGCAGATCGTTGTATTCCCGGAAACGTTCCAGCATATCGTAATATAACTGAGACCCTTTTGTAATATTGAAATCTCCGGTGACGATAACCCTCGCATCCCCGGCGATGCTTTTCATCTGTTCCGACATAAACTCCATACTTTTTCTCCGGGCAATATCGCTGACATGACTGAAATGCGTGTTGAAAACATACAGTTCTTTTTCGGATTCGTTGTGCCTGAGTTTTACCCAGGTAACAATTCTCGGGATAATCGCCTCCGGGCCGACACTCCCGGGTATGTCGGGTTTTTCGGATAACCAGAACTGAGAATGGTCGATCAACGTAAACCGGTCTGTCCGGAAAAATATGGGGGAGAACTCTCCGCTCTCTTTGCCGTCGTCGCGGCCCGTGCCGACATATTGATACGGCGGCATTATTTGTAACAGATCAAGGTTCTGGTGATGGAGACTCTCCTGCATACCGATAATGTCCGGAGCTTCCTGTTCCATATAATCTTTGATAACCGGCAGACGATATTCCCATGCGTTTTTTTCGTCGGCCGGATTATCGAAGCGAACATTGAAGGACATCACTTTGATCTGATGATCCTGTGCCTGTAGATGCGCGGTCAATAGTATGGATAGAATGATAGCGGATATGTGCATGGTGTGTTACCTCACCTGACAATGACCTCATCCACAAATATATAAGCATCACCACCCGCCCCGAGGTGCCAGTCGGGTATAATCCCGAAATTAGTTGCTTTTACTTTTACATAGCGCGCTGTTACATCGACTTCGCCCCCGAGGTCCTCACGATATTCATCATAATCGTCGTACGGCACGGTGTTGACAATATGAAGTACCTCTTCATAAAGTTCTCCGTCTTCGGAAACATAAAAAGTCACATCGACCGGCATCCATATCCATGAACGTATGTCCTGCAGGAACCCTGCGGCAAGGTATCCGACGTGTTGTATGCTGCCGAGATCGATGACCGCTTCAAAGTCGGTTCCCTGATATCCGTGCCAGCCGCCGAGCCGCCAGTTGTCCGGACCCCGTATGTTGTCGATCAGCGCTTCGGGTCCGCCGGCATGATAATTCGGATGATATGGCGTTTTGATATCGATCTTTCTGGAGATATCGATTTTTACAAAATCGGCTTGTACGGGAAAACTGTAACCAAGGGCATCATGATACGCAACGGCTTTTAGGGTTGCTGCTTCTTTTATCCATATCGGACGTTCGTAACGGACAGCGTTTCGGTCAGGCCGGGTTCCGTCGAGCGTGTAATACACGTCAACTCCGGGGATTATCGTATCGATGGTCACTTCCAGACTATCTCTGATTCTGTTGTCTTCCGCTTCGACAAACGGCACGGGCAGGATCAGTTCGTCGGTAATATGCGTCACCGGAACGTCGGCATCGTCGCTGCCCCGGTTTTTATTGGGACTGCTTCCCATTTCGAAATGAAGATGTCCGCCCTGCATTATCGCTTCGTGTGAAATCCAGGATTTTGAATACGCTTCGCCGTTCAGTTTTGCCGATTGGATATACGGGTTTTCTTCGGAAACATTATTTGCCGTGATCTTGAAAATATTTCCGTTTTCAAGGTGTATCTCCATTTCGGGGAACCATGGCGTCCCGATTATGTATTCCGGTAAACCGGGTGTGACCGGGTAAAAACCCATTGCGCTCATAATAAGCCAGGCAGACATTTGTCCGCAGTCCTCGTTCCCGCTCAGACCGTCGGGAAGATGGGAATATAATTCATCCATAATTTGCCGTACCCGGTATTGAGTTTTCCAGGGTTGATTGACAAAATTATAAAGATAAGCCATATGATGACTCGGTTCGTTTCCCTGCGCGTATTGTCCGATAAGTCC
>SLQE01000159.1 GCA_007131635.1 Bacteroidota bacterium
ATCGGTGAAGTCGCCGCGGGTATATTGCATGAGATAAAAAATCCGTTGCAGATTATGGTGATGCATCTCGATATGGTCCGACGCGGGTGTCCGGTTGAAAACTGGAACGAGCTGGTCTTGCAGCAAATTCATCGGCTTGATGTGATTACCAACCGTCTTATGAACTTTTCCAGGAACGGATCGGAGAGGATGGACCTGACTGAAACATCGGTAAACAAAGCGATCGAAGAAATCGTCGCTCTGGTGTCATACGATTTTGAACGGGATAAAATTAAACTGGAGATACTTCTATCCGGAAATGTTCGACCGGTTATAGCCGATGTCAATTTCCTGCAGCAAGTCTTTCTGAATTTACTCATTAATGCCAGAGATGCGATGCCCGGTGGAGGCATGATAACGGTGAAGACGTATATGGAAAAAGACCGGGTCGTTATCGCTTTTACCGATACCGGATTCGGGATTTATGAAGATCATCTAAAAGAAATATTCAGACCATTCTATACGACGAAAAAGAAAGGAAAAGGTACGGGGCTGGGTCTGTCAACGAGCAAAAATTTTATAACACAGTTTGGAGGAAAAATTAAAGTTCAAAGCAAAGTCGGGGAGGGGACGACATTCATCATTTCATTACCGTCAGCAGGTGAAAAAAAATGAAGATAAAAACGTTCATAGCACAGATATATGCGCTCATGAAAGTCGCAGCACTCGCCGGTATAATTATGTTGCCGGTTACCGGTGAAGTGCAGGATACCGGGCAGATCACGCGTGTTCTTTATAACGTTCGGGATCAGTTTAGCCGGCTTACGTTTTTTGTCGATGGACCGGTGAACTGTGCATCGGAACAGGTGGATGGACAAATAAGCCTGTATTTCCCGAATACCTCGATAACCAGTCCGCCGGGGTATACGGAATTAGAATTTCAGACCGGATTGATACAAAAAACCAAATTGGAAAAAATAAATAACGGGGATGCCGCTGCAACGATTTATCTCAGGGAAGACGCCTGGTATACTCTTATCCGCGATACGGAAAATAATAATTTCTACGTTTATATTTTTCCGTCGCAAATGGTTCTGCACGATACATCACCTGTCTCCGTGCAGTTGTTTGATCCGATATCCATCGCTGCCGACGGTGCCGATGACCGGGTTTCCGTGAACGAAAATCCGGCGGATTCATTTTTACCTGCCGCCCAAATCCTCCGACCGGCACCTATTGTGGATTTGAGATCAGATCATTATCGCCCCTTAGTTCTCATTTTTGCCATACTAACGTCCGGTGTCATTGTCATCGTCATGACGGGTGGTGTTATGTTTATTCGGTACCTGAGGATGAAAAAGATAAAAATAGGGTATGAAGCGGAATCTCTGACCGGGCCGGGCCAACTTGTTCGGGAGGAAAAACAGGAGAGTGCCGAAATGAATTTTGGTAATAAGAATGAAGAGGCAGATGAACGGGATCTTGTCCTCGATGGGCGGGAGTCGATCGGGGAGACAAATAGTGTAACGGATATCGCGGCAAAGTATCGCCGCGGTACAGGCGAAATGAATCTCATGATGAGATTGGAATCCGATATTAAGCAAAACTCCCTGAAGAAGAAATTATCGAAGCTCAATAAGAAATATGCATCTGATTCGGTGCTGATCTCGGATGCGAAAAAACTCGGTATCGGTCAGGGAGAGATTAAGCTGATGCGCGATCTTGAACAGTTCAAAAAAAATAAAGACAGAAAGGAGATCCTCACATGATAAAGGGGATTTACATATCTCGGGCGGGAATGGATCCGAAATTGTCGAGAATGGAAATAATCGCCAATAATCTCGCGAACATAAATACGATCGGATTCAAACGGGACGCTCTGTTTATACGGAAGCTCGAAGAAATAACGTCTGAGCAATTACAGGCAAACGGTACATTATCCGGCCTGCACGTTGAACAGTTTACGAGCTATATGGAGGGTGCATTCAAGCAGACCAATAATCCGCTCGATGTCGCAATTCAGGGGGACGGATTCTTCGTGATAGAAACACCGCAGGGGCAGATGTATACCCGTAACGGAAATTTCTCAATCGCAACCGACGGTACACTGGTTACCGGTCAGGGACATCCCGTGCTCGGTGAAGGCGGCCATATACTATTTCGGGAGTTGGAAAAAATCGAAGCCGCTGTACTCCGTGTCGATGAGCACGGATTCATATCACTCGACGGTGAGCTCGTCGGACGGCTTCGCGTCGTGACATTCGATTCCTTACGCGATCTTAAAAAGGAAGGCGGATATTTCTCGGCAAACAACACCCTGGAACGTGATCTCGTTCCGGGAGAGGGAGGACATCTCATTCGTCAGGGATTTATCGAAGAATCGAATGTGGATGCTATACAGGAGATGGTGTATATGATCGAGTTAAGCAGAAATTTCGAAGCATATCAACGGATGATCCAGACGCAGGATTCGTCTCTTGATCAGACAATGAGTGTAGGAAGATATTAAATAACATAATAAAAGGAGAAAATACATGATACGAGCATTGCGTAATGCAGCTTCGGGTATGTATGCACAACAGCTGAATGTGGATATTATAGCCAACAATCTTGCAAACGTTAATACAACCGGTTATAAGAAAAGCCGTGCGGAATTTCAGGATTTAATGTATCAGACACTGCGCGCAAACGGATTTTCGGATACCGCGAATATGCAGAGTGTAGGCGAGATACATGTCGGGAACGGTGCGGTTCCGGTCGCTACACAAAAATCCTTTGCCCAGGGCGATATCACTCCCACGGGCAATCAGCTTGACGTTGCCATACACGGAGAAGGATTTTTACAGGTCCGACGTCCGGACGGAACGATCGCATACACCCGTGACGGAGCATTGAAAATTTCGGGAGAGGGCATGCTGGTGACATCGCAGGGATATATCGTGGAACCCGGTATGTCTTTCCACGATGACATCACGAGTATGTC
>SLQE01000082.1 GCA_007131635.1 Bacteroidota bacterium
AGTAATATCCGGGCACAATCGGCAAGAATCCCCGGATGCGAATCAGATGCCCCGGCCACGTCGATCGGATTTTCCACCGATGCATTTGCAGGCAACAGAGCACGAAGTTTCATTCGTACATCATGGGAGAGGTCGGGCATGCGGATACCGACATCCTGAAGCGCATCCGCGGCGAGAGAGGCATGGCCCCCGCCGTCGGATAAAACGGCGATATTTGATCTCGAGAGTGGTCTTAAATTTGCCAATGCTTCGGCCGTCGGGTAAAGTTCGTCGGAATGCTCGATAGTAATAATACCCGCGCGCTTAAAAGCACTTTTTGCAACCGCCGATAATCCCGCCAGAGCGCCGGTATGTGTGTGAGCCGCTTTACGTCCTTTTTCGGAACGACCGCTCTGTAAAAGTATGATTGGTTTTTGCTCAACGGTCTCTTTTGCTAATTCTAAAAATTTATGACCGTCGCGAAGTCCATCCACAAATATCACCACGACATTGGTGTTCGGATCATCTTTGAGATATGAAAGGTATTCGTGGAACCGTATATCGGCCTCGTTACCGATACCGATATAGACGCCGACCCCCGTTTTACTTTTCATGTTTACTCTCGTAATCAAACTTAACGCAATGTTACCGCTTTGCGAAAGGATTGCCATCGAACCGTTTCGAATATCGCGTATGCCGGTCAAATTTAAACGGTGATGAAGATTGAACATCCCGGAAGTATTCGGACCGACTATCCTGACATTTGATTCCCTCCCTATTCTTACAATTTCCTCCTGCAGCCGTTTTCCTTC
The DNA here is from genome assembly GCA_007131635.1 of Bacteroidota bacterium. Taxonomy (GTDB): domain Bacteria; phylum Bacteroidota; class Ignavibacteria; order T3Sed10-11; family T3Sed10-11; genus T3Sed10-11. The sequence continues at coordinate 792 of SLQE01000082.1, forward strand.
AGCCCCCATTTCACCGAATCCGACGGCAAGCACGACCGCACCTTTTACCCTTTTCTTTCCGCATTGTGATATCAATTCCGGCACCGATTGAGCCGGTGTTGCTATGAGCGCTAAATCGATCTCCTCTTCTATCGATCCGACATCGGGATAGACCGGTAATCCAAGTATCTCTTTTTCTTTCTGATTCACCGGAAATATGTTGCCTTCGAATTTATCCTGCAGTAAAGATTTAATCGACTGATATCCGCGTTTTGTCGGATTATGTGATGCACCGATGACAGCGATGGAGCGCGGTTTAAAGATCGGATCCAGGGGATGATTCATACTACTTTCCTTTAAATATCGGTTTACGTTTTTCATGAAATGCGCGGGCGCCTTCGGCCCAATCTTCCGTCTGCATACATCGAAAGAGCGCTTCGGTTTCGGCATCCATGACATCCTCGACAGGAAGCCGGATATGTGAAAGAAGGTGCAGTTTTGCGATTCCGAGGGGGATTGGAGCTTTCTCCGAGAGTTCCTCGCAAAGCCGGGATGTTTCTTCTTTCAGTTCATTATCATCGACACTTTTATAGATCAATCCTATTTCTTTTGCTTCGATACCGGTAATTCTTTTACCAAGGTAAATCATCTCACGAGCTTTTGCCAATCCGATAAGTCGGGGGAGCACATACGTCAAGCCGCCGCCGAGATAAGTACCTATACTGATCTCGGGAAATCCTATCTGGGCAGAATTTTTCATGACGACAAAATCACAGGACAATGCTATCTCCGCACCCGCACCCAGGGCGTAGCCGTTCACCGAGGCCACGAACGGTTTCGGCGCGCTTTGTATCATGCGGCAGATATCCTGCTCTGCCTCTGCATAGATCCGTTTTTCTTTTTCCGTACGCGGTTTCGTGTGATGATCTTTCAGGTCGGCTCCCACACAGAAAGCCCTCCCCTCACCGGTGAGAACAATTACCCTGATATCCCGGTCATCAAGGGCTGACGCTATCCTCTGTTTCAATTCGCGATAGAGTTCCATCGTAACCGCATTCAGGCGATCGGGGCGGTTAAAGCTCAAGTATGTCGCGCTCCGGTCTTTGTACTGCAAAATTACATTATCGGGCATGAATATAGTGATGAATAATTTTTAAACAAGCGTGTTATGATTTGGAATATAAATAAAGCAATGACAATATTCAATTCGTGTAGGAACAAAAGGGATGGGAAATCACAAGAAAAGAATTTATATCATCGCGAATGGTAGTTAAAATTCTTGTTATCTTATAGTTATTCGATAATAATCCAATCAACCAATCAATCAAATATATCAACGGAGCTTATATTTTTTTTCAACCCACGCCCCCTCCTGTTCATCTTAAACAACTCTTTCCGGATCGCTCAAATCCGGCAACGGACCTCGATAACCGAAAATGCGCTGCAGTAATTTTACGAATGTGACCGACTGCTTCCGGACATACCACTGATCCGCTGCGCGGCGGTTACCAAGTGCGTACGTTGGGTAGGGATGAATGGTATCCGCCATCTGACGGAGTGTTACCTTATTTTTAAGTGCCAACACCCACTCACCGAGCATGTCGCCTGCATGTACACCGAGCATATCGACACCCAGAATTTTTCCGTTCCATTTCTTCGCATAGACTTTGATTAACCCGGTCGCTTCGCGGTCGGTCAGAGCACGATCGATTTTCGAATACGGAAATTTGTATGTCTCGAACGACACCCCTCTCTGTCGAAGCTCGTTCTCTGTAGCACCGACGTGAGCAAGCTCCGGGTCCGTGTAGGTGCACCAGGGGACGTGTTTTGTGTCAATTTTCATAGGAAACTTCAATAATGCATTACTGACCGCGATTTTCGCAGCGTGCTCCGACATATGGGTAAACTGAAAACTGCCTGTGACATCGCCGCAGGCATAAATATTTTTTGCCGAAGTCCTCCCCCTGTCATTCACGATAATGCCGGACCGTTTGGTTTCGATACCGGCTGCTTCAAGATGAAGTCCGTTGAGATTCGGTTTTCTCCCAACCGATACTAATAGCGCATCACCGTCGATCGTCGATATTTTGTTAGAGTCCTTTTCTTCAATGGTAACCGTTATTGTTCCGTTCTCACTTTCTACCATCTTTACACCGTTGTTCAACCGAAATGTAATGCCTTCACCGGCCAG
>SLQE01000157.1 GCA_007131635.1 Bacteroidota bacterium
CGATCAAGATGATCCTTGACTATGAAGGATACGAATCACTGTTTGCGGAGAACGGTAAAAAAGCTTTGCAGGTTATCGATGATGAACCGGTTGATGTTGTATTACTCGATATCAAAATGCCGGGTATGGATGGACTTGAAGTTTTGGACGCGATCCGTGAGCTGGATGCCGATATTCCCGTTATTATGATATCGGGGCATGGTACCATTGAAACGGCGGTTGAAGCCACAAAAAAAGGCGCGTATGATTTTCTGGAGAAACCCCTCGACCGCGATAAAGTGTTAGTGACAATCAGGAACGCTCTGCGTCAGCGCAAGCTGTCTCAGGACTACCGTGAGATCAAAGAGAAGGTCGAAACCGATGAACAGATACTGGGAAAAAGTCGGGCAATTCAAAAAATAATCGAGCTGATTAAACGCGTCGGTCCGACCGACGCCCGTATTCTGATCACCGGAGAGAACGGAACCGGAAAAGAGCTTGTGGCAAAGGCGTTACACCGGTACAGCAAGCGGAGCGATATGTCATTTGTCGAGGTGAATTGTGCGGCGATACCGAACGAGTTGCTTGAATCCGAGTTATTCGGACATGAAAAAGGAGCATTCACGGGTGCTGCGGCGAGGAGGATCGGGAAATTCGAATATGCGCACAAAGGGACCCTCTTTCTTGATGAAATAGGGGACATGAGTCTGACTGCGCAGGCGAAGGTACTGCGTGCAATCGAGGAAGGGAAGATCGAACGTTTGGGATCGAACAAAATCGTGGAGGTCGATGTCCGCGTCATTGCGGCGACCAATCAGGATTTACACAAGCTGATAGAAGAGGGGAAATTCCGTGAAGACCTCTTTCATCGCCTGAACGTCATACCGGTTCACATTCCGCCGTTAAGAGAACGTTCGGAGGATATTCCCGAACTTGCCCAGGCATTTTCCGATGCCGTGTGCAGGCGTAATGGGTTTCCGAATAAGTCTTTCGACAAGGAAACAATTAAAATGCTGCAAACCTACGAGTGGAGGGGAAACGTTCGGGAGCTGCGGAATATTGTCGAGCGTCTGGTTATCATGTCGACGGGCAATAAAATAACACCCGACGATCTCGCATTACTTGCCCCGAAGAAGAAGGGAGCTATCGATTCAATCATCGATACAGCCGGTACTTTTCAGGAATTCAAAGACAACGCCGAGAAGGAATTCATCCTTCATCAGCTTGAAAAACGAGGTTGGAATGTGAGTCAGACCGCGGAGGATTTACAGATTCAGCGCAGTCATTTATATAATAAAATTAAGAAATACGGTCTGGAAAGGTGAACTGAATAAATTGCCGGGGTAACATCTTACTGTTTCTATAGCCACGAGCTTTAGCTCGTGGATTAAAGCACCGGTAAAACCCTTTGGGGGCTTTAGCCCCCAACACCACTTTTTCAAGAAGTTTGCGGAAAATGGGATATAATCATCCGGATACCGCATACCTATTTTAAGTTATCCCTGATCATGCGAGGAAGTTTTTTGATAATCAGTTTGTACGATTTTTCTGTCAGCTCATAGATGAGTCCGGATGGGACCGAGCCGTCAGTTTTTACCGTGATCCAATGTCGTTTATTCATATGATATCCCGGTGTTATGCCCTCATATCGTTCCCGTAATTCTATCGCCTCTTCGGGATCGCATTTTAAGTTGATGCTTTTGAACAGGTCGATGTCCGTTAAAGCGAACATTTTTCCTTTAACCTTGAAGACAAGGGTATTTTCATCGAACGGAAGATCTTCCGTAGTACCTTTCAGGGAGAGACAGTAGTTCCGATATTCGTCGATATTCATTATTGATCACATAAGGAGCGCGTCAACCTGATCCTTGGCTGCACGGATTCAATGGTTGCCTCAAAGCGCATTTTTTCCATATTCCGTTTTTATCACTTTAATACCGCATCCTTCAAGTATTTCTATTGAATCTTTCAGTCTATATTCAGTATGGTAATACACTCTTTTGACGTTGCCGAGATTAACAAGCCGTTTTGCACACTGAGAACACGGCAGATGTGTTACGAAGACATACTTCTCAACATTCCTCGGTGAATCACAGTTGATGACTGCGTTTTCCTCTGAATGTAAACATCCGCAATTACCCGGTTCCGTCCGGTCGCATGTGTTGGGTAATCCGGAAGCGTTACCGTTATAACCAACGGCAAGAACTTTGCGAAAATCGGTAGTCGTGATCACAGTCCCAACCTGAAGTCTGGAGCAGGTCGATCGTCTTGCTATTGCAAAAGCAAAGTCCATGTAAACCTCCTCAAAAGAAGGTCTTTTAGTCACATCTCCGGATTTGTCTTCTTTGTGCATTCCTCTTCCTTTTTTAAATCGTGTTTTTCGGGAGCTTTTTATTAACGGGTGTTTTATTTTAAATATAAATAAATTTATACTTAAAATAACATACTTTTTTTCTAAATAGAATATCTTTTATTGAATTAATACCATTTTCTTCGTTTTAACATAATCTTTAGTTCTCAATTGATAATAATAAACACCACTCGGAAGACCCGATGCATCCCATACTATTTGATACCGCCCACGTTCCTGTTCATTGACGCGGGGAGGACATTTCAAGCTCCCACCTCTAACGCCATTGACTATATACGATATTGTATGCAGTGCTTATGCTTTTATAGTTGTATTTCTCTTAACTCAGTAGTTAAAAGGAGGGTGTTCCGGGTTGATTTATCACATACCCTGTAATGACCTAATTCCTTAATTTATGTTTTACAAATTGGGAATAAATAACGGCAAACAGGACAATATAAACACTCATCACCGCAGCCGGAATAGCAACCACAGTGTCATCTTCGAATACTCTGATAGCTACTACGGCAGAGAAGACCGCACTTTTTACCGTAAGCATAAAAGTGCTGCTGATTATAAAATCTCTTTTTGCACCCCTTCTTATCAGTATAATATTATAG
>SLQE01000144.1 GCA_007131635.1 Bacteroidota bacterium
ACCGGAAACGGATGTATCGTAAGCCGACAACACAACCCCGTCAATATATTGTCTTGAGCGAAGTATAAATTCGGATATATGAGCATCCCGCTTCTGAAGTGAAAGATAAAAAGACAGGTTTTCAAGACCGCGGTTCTTCGCCTCTTTTAATGTTACGCCTATTATTGCTGCAGTTGTATCATACCCGGCGGCAGCGAACACAACTTCTTTTGCGGGGTTCCATTCGGCGATGCGCAAAACATCATACGGAGAATGCACTATCCGAATATCGTGTCCGTTCTGACGCAGTGAATTCAACGCCCCATCGGGAGTCGGTATATGTAAGAAGTCGCTGAACGTAACAAGGAGTACCGATTTTTGTTTGGCGAGATGTAAGATATTCCGGTAGTGTCCTACTGGTGTCAGACACATAGAACAGCCGGGACCGTAAACAAAATGAAGGTTGTACGGTAAAATATATCTCGTATTGTTTTGGAGTAAATTTTTAGCTTGTGTACCAGACGATAAAAGTACGGTAAAAATGTCCCCGGCCAACAAGGTCTCAATATTCGACCGGAGTTCAATAATCGTTGACGAGTGTTTATTATGTATGTGCTCTTTACTAATTGCCCGTATGGCAAATCCCATCTGAACAAGCACATAATCCCCTGCCCCGGCTGAGTCTGTAAAAAAAAGATTCACCGGATATTTGCCACCACCAATGTCGATTGTGCCAAATCCCCCCTGTATGTCGACAAGTTTTGTGGGTATCGGAGGATACACGTTCTATAGCTCTATGATACTGTTTGTTTTTGTGCCGATTCCTGTAAAAGATCACTTATAAAATTTAACACTTTGGGTGCGGCTTTGATGACGTCGTCGGATATACTTGCTCCGGGCATAATACTTTTGGGTTCGATGCCAATCAAGATCCACTCCACCTGTCTGTTGCGACTCGTCGATGTATATAATTTTATGAGCTGATCTTTTATTCTCTGAAGCGGGGAAGGTAATCCTTTAAGCACACTTTCAATATCTGACGCAATAGTGGTAAATAGAATTTCCCCGGCGGCATCACCGTGAGTATGCGCCGTTAAGAGAACGATTCGGTTATATGAATCTATATCGTTTTCTATACATTCAGTCGATATACCGCAATTGTACACATCCACATTCACGGGCAGTTCGATCTCAGAAATGAGTTCAAGCAGATATTGTCCGGTACCGGCGTCCCGAAGGTTAGAATCACCCAGGGCAATAATTGCCGTCCTATTTTGTATTGCGTCCATATTGTCTACACTTTGTCCTTTAAAGTTTCTGTTTCAAATCTTATACCACTTTTAATAACCGGCTATCTGCCGTTTATTTATCCTTTGCTGCTAATTATAATATCCGCATTACTAAAAATGAGAATCGATTTTAGAGAGCTTCCTACCATTGAGAAATTGCAAGAGTCTCGAACATTTTGTATATTGAGGAAAAATTCAACACCGGGGATCGATATAATGAGTTACTTGTTCACCGATAATCTTACCAAATATCTTGAATCACATACAATGGATCGCCATTTCATATTTAAAGAGATGGAACTTTTCGCGGGTGAGCGTGACTATCCGATCATCGGTCCACAGGTTGGTCAACTCTTGTATATACTAACAAAAATAGCTAAAGCGAAACATGTGTTTGAAGTGGGATCGGGATTCGGATATTCGGCACTCTGGTTTGCAATTGCAATGGAAGAAAACGGAACAGTCATTTGTACGGAATACGACGAGAAAAATATCAACCGCGGCAAGGATTTTTTACGGAGTATAGACACACTCCGGGCAAGAATTGAATTCCGTTCGGGAAACGGGATCGACCTGCTTAATGAATCGAACGACCAATACGACATCATTTTTAACGATGCCAATAAAGAAGACTATCCAAAGATCTTCGAGATAGCCAAAAACAAGTTAAAAAAGGGCGGTTTACTCATTGCAGATAACGTACTGTGGCGAGGCCAGGTTACCGATTCCGAACCCGACAATAAAACCTCCGGTGTTATTCAGTATAATAAAGCAATATTTGAATCGGAAGATTTTTTCAGCAGTATTATCCCTATACGCGACGGAGTATCGGTCAGCATAAAGCTTACGTGACACTGCTTTACCAATGTAACTTAAAGAAGTTCGGCTCGCGGTAATAAGATTCTGTCAATCGTTCGAGTTTCTCTATTTCCTCTTTCGAAAACGGCTCATAATCTCTCGCTATTTTTACATTTTCCTCCAACTCACGAACCGATGATATTCCGACAATAGCCGTACTGACAGGAAACGAGTATACGTAGCCCAGTGCTTGTCGCATAGAAGTGATGCCTTCATTTTTAAAGAGTCTGCCGAGCGCAGGAACCTTCATAGCGATTATACCCATTTCCTTTTCAACAGCGGTCTGTAGCAAATCTTTTTGAAACGGTTTGTAATGAATATCGGCGGCATTGAGTGACATAAGAATAGTATCGAACTCATATTCGCGAATGCCTTTCAACAGGACATCAGGATCCCGATGCCCGGTTATACCGATAAAACGTACAGATCCCTCCTGCCTGAGCCGTTCCATCGCGCGGACCGCGCCGTTCCGGCCAAGCGCCCGGGTAACATCATTCCTTACACGAACATTATGTATCTGATAGAGATCGATATAGTCGGTTTGCAGACGACGCAGACTTTCTTCAAACAAGCGCATTGTGCCGTCATATGAGCGATCGTGGGTCTTCGTAGCGAGAAAAACTGCATCACGCCTTTCTTTCATAACAATGCCGATGTTGGTTTCGCTCCCGCCTGCTCCGTATGTCGGCGATGTATCTATATAATTGACGCCGAGATCGATTGCCCGATGTATAATTTCTGCAGCATCTTGAGATCGTGCGTTATTCTGAACTGCCGCTTCGCCGCCGAGACTGAACA
>SLQE01000104.1 GCA_007131635.1 Bacteroidota bacterium
ACGGCGATGGGAATGTCGATATAGTCGTCTCATCCCGGTTTTCGAATCAGCTAGCAATACTGAAAAATACACGTGACTCAAAATATTTTGAAGTTGAATCTGTTCACGAAATCGGAAATAGGACGATTTCGGGGTTAGCAGTCGCGGATATAGATACGCTTGATATCATTGCACGCCAGATCAATCTCGGTAAAGATTACGATTTGGATATCATTACATCCCATTCATTAAGCGATCAATTCTTCATCCTGGAAAACCGTGCGAACCAATCGTTTGGTAATTTTACGGAAATCGATGAAATATCTTCACCGGTTGGTATTGCGGCAGCTGATTTTGATCTCGATGGTGACATCGATCTGGCCGTAACAAATATTGCCTCCGGTACGATAACATTGTTATATAATGCAGGCGGCAGGGAAATGTGCTGTGGCGCTTACTCTGTCATTGATTTTGGAGATGTATGCATTAATACAACGGCTTCAAAGACATTACCCGTTGAAAATAACGGACCGTATGATTTGTATGTTTCAATAACCTACACAAACGGCGTGTTCAGTATCGAGTCCCAATCATTTGTCCTTTCCCCGGGAGACTCAAAAAATGTGATTGTCTATTTTAATCCGTATGAAATTGGAATTTTCGAAACTGCACTTTTAATATCCTGGAGTATAGATGAGGGGGTATCGTCTATTGGCTCGGTGATTGTACCTGTACGGGGCCGGGGTGTAAACGGCTATTTATCCGCGTCGCCGATCAAACTCGACTTTGGAGAGGTGATCGCAGAGCAATCGGTTACGCAATCGTTTATGTTGCACAACAGCGGTAACATTAAAGTTGATATATTGTCCATGGAAACATCAACGGACATATTTTCAATTAGTACCGAACCCTTTACTACGGTGTTACCCGTTCAGCCGCAAACAGTTACCGTTGAATTTAATCCCGCCGTCGAAGGGATATACGATGACCAACTCGTTATAATGTATAATGATCTGTGTTCTGTGATGCCCGATACATTATATGTTGATTTACATGGCCTCGGATTGTCATTTTTACCCGATTTGATCGCTGATAATATAGAAGTGGACTCAACACCTATTTTGTTAAATCAGACACATACCGTAACCGGGTATATAACAAATAAATATAAAGATGTGGATAATTCGTTCCGTTCGGTAATAACGCTTCGTGGCGAAATTATCGGTGATACGACTATTACCGGTATTCCAGCGGATGAAGTAATTCAATTTCCCATTGAGGTGCAATTTGGAGCTGTCGGACGACAGGAAATAAAATTAATCGTCGATTATGATGAGGAAATTGATGAATTGACGACACTAAACAATGAGATATCGTTCTTTGTAACTGTCGAACGGGGTACAGAAATCTTTGTCAGGCCTAATCCGTTTACTCCGAATAACGATGGATTCAATGATCGGGCCGGCATCAATTATGCACAGATCGGCATCAATAATCCCGTACTGAAAATATACTCAATCGACGGACGATTGTTGCGTATAAATACCGAACCTGAAGGTTATACCTTATACTGGGACGGATTTGATAAAAACGGTAAAGGCCAGCTCCCCGGGGTGTATTTATTCGTATTGGAAGACGGTAACGAAGTGGTTGCGACCGGTACGATAACATTGGCGCGGTAATAATAATCGATTTTCATCATGAAAAATAACAAGTACTAGTATACAATATGAAAAAAATCATTCTTTCGGCATTCATTATCTTCGTATTATATCCGGGTGCTTCCATATTCGCCCAACGACCGATCTATGGTCCACCGACAAGCGTGATAGATTCAAAATCGATTTTCGCCAATCCCTCGCTTTTATCTTTTCATAAACCGAAACTCGCGCTGGGAGTAAAAGGATATCACATAGGTTTTGCCGACCTGTCGGGAATTCCGCTCAAACAGGGATATCTTACCTTGTCATATCCGTTCCTTTTCAATACTCAGATCGGCGCCGGAGCAGGCGTACAATACTTCGACAGCCCGATGTACAGTCGATCCTTCTATAGCGCTCATGTTGCCGCCAGGTTATTTCGATATGTATCGGTCGGTGTATCATTATCTGCCTTAAACATATCGTACGACCAATCGAAGTTCGATTTGATCCATCCGAACGATCCGGTATTTGCATCGGGGACTTCAAAAACAACCTTCAATTCTTCGCTGGGCATCTTTGCGCAACCGTTTGAATTTTTAAGTGTTGCACTCGGGATACGCAATATCAATGAGCCCAGTCTGTCCCTGATCGGACATGCGGTAAATCTGGACAGAGAATATTTTTTGGGAGGGACATATACGCAGGGGCCTTTTAAGGGGACACTCGAACTCTTCAACGATCAGTACGGACTTGATGCACGTTTCTATTTAGAATTGTATTCAAGTCACGGGAATTTCATCAGAACGGGAAGCCATCTGCATTTTGATAATATGCATATAGAAGCACAAATGCACATCAGCGGTCCGTTCAGCGTAAATTATCATTACGAATTACCGATGTCCGGTATAGCAGGATACTCGGCAGGTACGCATATGTTCTCGATTATCTTTGAATTCGACAGACTACCTCGTCTTCCGGATCGTGTGAAACCGCCTATATTTCATTTACCGTTTCAGGAACCAACGATTTTCCCGAGCGTTGAACCGCGGATTTTTATCTCATCTCAGACTTCATTAGTAAAGTATTATGAGAAACAGATAACAAGGGTCATAGACGAGGACATCCCTGATGAAACGGTGCGTACGTTGTCTCAGTATGATATGGGTGTGCTTGACTCCGAATTCCGGGAAATCCAATATCCATTCCCGTCGAATAAAATCGCTCCCGTACCCGATGAGATAGAATCTACAAGTTTGTTGTCGCCGGAATATCGAGAGATGATTCATAAACTCGGATACATGCGGCGCGGACAACCGGCATATCCTGTTACAATCGTATCCGCTAATGAAAATTTATTAAAAGCATTTGAAATTCATAATAAAATAAATAACGGAAATCTATCGGCGGGAGAAATACAGGTGGGTACTCCACGTTTTTCATCCCCTGCGGATTCAGCACGATATTACACAAGGGTTGACAGGAATTCAATAGTACCGTCTGAAAACACTACCTTTCTGGAACCCCGGTACGTATCGTTTGATCTTATTCCAACGTACCTTAATCCATCGGTAAAACATTGGAACGTCATTATTGAAAACTTTGAGGGACAACAAATTAAACGATTTTCGGGAAACAATCTTGATTCTACCTCTCTGACATGGAATTTACGCGATGATGCGAATATGCTCATCGAACCCGGAATTTATACTTATTATATCAGATGGGAAGATACCGAAGGCAGTATCCGTGAATCAGAACGACGGCATATCTATATGCAGAAATTCGTGCGCAATATCACCATCGAGGTGACAAAAAATGCAGATAAAGTCCCCGATAAGCCGGATAGAATTAACATCATTATTAAAAACTAAATAAAGAAACGTATTATGAAGACGAAAACACGATTGTTACAAGTGCTGTCTGTTCTAGCACTGATTACAGGAACTCTGCTGCTTCCGCATATGCTGATCGCCGAAGAAGATGCACTCCCGGCAGCGGCTGTTGATACCGTGGTAGGACCAAGCATAGGGAATTTTTGGGACTTAACCAAACATGCCGGAGGATTTCGCTGGCTTATTTTTCTGGTATTGGTTGTCGGTGTTTTTCTGATAACCATGAAAATTTATGAACTGACTGTCGACCGATTAAAAGCACGACAATTCGAGAGAACAAACCTGCAAAAACTCGATAAAAAGCGTATCACAGATTTAATTTCCCGACAGTCTGATCATATACTTTCCCGTTTGGCGGCGACACTGATCAACGTTTTCCAAACCAGCCGGAATGCCGACTCCCTGCATGATGAAATTGCTAACTATGTACAGTTTCAGCACGATAAGTTTACGACATTCCGCACCCGGATTGATTTCTTATCCGATACCGCAGGGGCGCTCGGATTACTGGGGACAGTCTGGGGGATGTTTATCGTTTTCTTTTCGGGTAATCTCGATAAACAGGTTATTCTGACCGGTATGGGGATTGCACTTCTTACCACTCTCCTCGGATTGATTGTAAGCATATTTTTAAATTTCTTCTCAACGGTCGCATCGGGTATTTACAACAAACGGCTCGATCAGGTTATAAAAAAATCGGATGAGCTCAGGTTTCGATTGCTGGAAATAAATGAAATGAATGGGTATGAAAAACGTATGAATCCCCGGAATGAAAGCGTTTTGAAAGGAAACGGACACAAAAACATAGTCGAAAAGCAGGCATCTGAAAAAGACGTGCTTTCTTCTTATTCCGGTGATGGGAAAAAAGAGCAAATGCTTAAAAATGAAAATTTTGGTACCAGTAAGAAAATGTCAGATTTCATACCGAAAACGGAAAATACTGTATTCTCCACGAAAGGAACAGCCGGTAGTAACAATAATGGAAATGGTCACACTATGATATCGGATACATTCGATGTTACACGTTTTAATCGGATGCCGGAGCATCACGCTGATAAACCCATACGGGAGGAACATTCAAGTTCCGAGGATGTAAGTACCCTCAGCAGCAGCACACCGACCGCGGTAAATCTATATCAACTGCATTTGTGTAAAGAAAAAGGAAATAACCAGATAGGACAGACGGGGAAAGTACTTCCGGAACCATTTATCGTGGAGGTACATGACGAATCCGGAAGTGCGGTCGATCATTGCAATGTTCATTTTGAGGTACAAAGAGGTAACGGTACGTTCCCGAACGGTTCAAAATCTGCTACAGTACATACCGATGAAGATGGGGTAGCAAAAATCCGGTTTACGCTCGATATAAAACCCGGTTTTAATATTGTTACTGCAAAACTATCCGATGCAAACAAACACGTGCGATTTCAGGCCGTCGGACAGGAGGTAACCGGTTAACATGAAGCGCGGAGGATATCTTCTACGGTTTGTCGACGTTGTTTTGATCTTACTTTTTGGATTTATAATTATATCCGAAATAGAGGATAATTCTGAAATAATTCTTCCGAAGAGTACGGAAACGCCTCCGATGCCTCCTGATTTCGAAGAATTGATTTATATCGGCGTAACCAGTGAGGGTATCTATTTACTTGAAGATGAAACTATGGAAGTAACATCGAGGGAGGAACTGGAAAAGTATTTGGTGCGAAAAAAAGATCTTTACGGCGACTTCCTGAAAGTACGCATACGATCAAATTACGACACCCCGGTTTACTATGCATTTGCCGCCGCACAGATCTGCGACGGGTTTGGTATAAAGAAAGCTCTTGACGTACAAATATTTAGTGAGTGATATTTTGTGAAACGTTCATCCTTTTTAATCAGATTTATCGATGTCGGCCTGATCATGCTATTTGGTTTTATCATGATCAGCGATATTAATCTCCGGTCACAAATCCCGTTACCCAGCAGCGGTGACGGATCGGAGTCGGAAATTATACAGACACTGATTATCATTTCAATTCACAGAGATGGTTCATATGAAATTACAGAAGCGGAGACGGAAATCCGGTATGGTCAGTTGAAATCTATAATGGACCTGGAAAATACATTACGTGAGGTACAGAAAGAGAAGCGATCCGGCGGAGTTGAAATTGTTGCTTTAATCTCTCCCGATGAGAAGGCGATCATGCAGAATCTTGTGGATGTACTTGACGTATGTGACAAACTCAGAATAGCTAAAAACATAAATATTCCATCGTTCCGGTTGTAGTAATGATAATTCCGCAAAAAGAAAAGACAAAAAAATCTGTATATATTTCTATCTGCGTCACGTTTGCAGTACTCGGAATACTCTATTTGATACTAATATTTACCGAAATGTACGAGGTGAAATCGTACCGGGAGTTGTATCGTGAACTCGATTTAGTTAAGATAATCGAATTTTTACCTGAGAGAAAACGCGAAATGAGACAAGAAAAACCCGTTGCGGAAAAAATTGCCAAAGAGGAAGTTAAACCCGAGGTAATTCGTACCCAACAGCGGGTGGATTTGCGCGAAATAATACCGGATGGGTTTGATATGGATTTTGATACACCGACAAAGACCATTACCGAGCGGACAAATCCTGATCCGGATCAAGGTTCAAGAAAAACGCTGAGTCTGGAACAAACAACACTCGGGGATGTGGGTGGTTTCCAGACTATAAGTGACAGATCATTTATTCTACCCGGAGCGATGGATCAATATGGTGCGGGAGGTCACGAGGGCATACGTTTACAGGGAGGTACCGGTGGAGGCACGGGCGGTGTATCGGGTGATTTCGAGGGAGGTACGGCTCTTGGGGGTGTTCGCGGAAGACAGGAAGAAAGCGGGACGGCGCCCCAGATCGGATTGAGGGGCCTGGAGGATTTTGGTGACCGATACAGCGATTTGGAACGGATATATCGCGCACTGGCCGAGTGGATGAAAAATAATCCGGCTGAATTGCCTGTCCCGGTTCGACGACTTATGGCGGAAGATCGCTGGGACCCGAGTTTTTTATCATCGCGCGTGCGATTTGAAATTGCGGGTAGATCATTCGATATGCTCCTCATGTGCAAAGAAGAAATTTACGAAATCCATATTTTGCTCGTCGAACAATCGAATGCTACATATTTAATCGATCGAAATTTTCAAAAAGAGAGCAATTCTCTTCGGACAGGCGGTGTGGATGTACGGCAGAATACTATTACTGCGGTACAGTCAAATATGCAACCGGCCGGTCACGATCGGACTCAGGAGTTTTATCAGATATTTTTATCATGGTGGAATACAGTATCTTCCGAACAATAGGAAAGAATGAAAAATATGCAACGGATTCAGATTATAATAAGTGTACTACTCATTGCGGGTTGTGCGAGTACACGGGTACCGGTTTCAACCGATCAGATGGTGCTTTTTATACCGCCGGGGGTGGACAGTCTTGTTGCCGCTGAGGCACAGGAAATTGCCGAGGGATCATTTGTGTCAATGGATGCTGAAAATAAGTCTGATGTATTAAAACAGCAGGCACGCAGGATAATCGATGAGAGCGATTCGCTGTGGAAGTATCTGACTATGAGCCGCGATACTGTGTACGATGTTACCGGCGATAACATAAGAGAATCTATCGATGCATTCAATCGTGGAGCGGAAGCAATAGTGAAATTCCAGGAATTATCGAAATCGAAAGATTTTGATGATGCATACCTTTTAACGCGGCAGAAAGAGCTACTTGACAGCGCCCAGCATGCATTTGAAAACGCGATTACACTAAATCCATTTGATCCGGAAACGAGGTACTGGCTCGCGGCGGTATATCAGAGAAAAGCTGCGCGTTTAGCACAGGAACGGGAATACGGAAAAGCTATCGAAATCCTGGAACGGCTAATCCGGGTGGAAAAAGGCGATCATCCCATCTATGCACGCCTGGCCGAAAGTTATTATGCTATCGGGAAATGGACTCAGGCCGTCGATAACTTTTATGAGGCCGAAAGATTACTTCGGGAAACCAGCTTTCTGAATACGGATTCAGCAGAACCCGGCATGCTGTCGGCTGCCGATTCTTCGACTTTATTTTTATACACCTACTACCGTGCGGAGGCACTCACGAACGCGAACAGGGCAGATGATGCACTCGAAACATTTCGTAAAGCATATACTCTTACACATCTTCCGAATGAACGCCAGGCGGTTCAGTCGATGATCAGATTTATTATGTGGGATGACGGGAATATACCGGCCAGTATAGCGCGGGATTCTTTACTTGCACTGCGTCGAGACGGCAAGATCGCCGAAGCAGAACGCGGATTTATAATATTATATGATAATCTGACAACACAGCGGGCACGGGATGAAATCGATTGGAGAATTGCGGTTATTCACTTTGAAATGGATCGGAAAGGTGAAGCGGCGGATAGATTGATGCGGCTTGTTCAAAGAACGGAAACACTGGCTGAGGATGGGATGCCTGTCGACTCTACGTCAATAAGATATTTTCAGGACTACGGTACAATTTGTTTTAATCTCGGAACCATATATTTACGGCATGAACGGGATCGTCACACGGCGTTAAAATACTTCAAACAGGCGGCTTCGGTTCCATGGTCCAACCGTGCACTGGCAAATTTTGAAGTAGCGAAGATACTTATTAATAATATCCCGGAAGCACTTCGTCATTCCGAAGCAGCTATTCGTGAAATGGAGACCATGAGTACGGAAGAACAACGTGAATTGTATCAGGTTTTAGTCCAATTACATCGCCGGGGAGGAAACACCGAACGTGCGAGATATTATTATGAACAATGGAGAAATATTTAATGTCGGAGATTCCATGAGGAACACACTGCAATCATTTTCTTTATTACTATTACTCTTAATACTGTTTAATCCGTTTTTCGATGCAATTTCGCAATCGGACACCGAAAATCGGATCGGTCAGATGAGCAGGCCCTTTGCCGAAATTGTCGATCCCGAACTTATCGAATTCCTCATCGATCAATATCTCATACCTGAAGATGAAGTAACAAAAATCGAGATCATAGATGTGACAAATAACGGATTCGGTCCCGACGATATTCTCGTTACCTATCCCTCGATGAATGCTTACGTTGTCCATGCACCGCCGAATGCACTTGAAATTATGCGCGATTGGAGCATAGAAACCGAATACCGAATTGACAGCGACAATCTTTCCGCTGAGATATTCGACCCGCATGAGCCACAGGAAAATTTCACCGGAGACCCTGCACAACGCGCTATAATCGGCGATATCCTGCGGGCACTTGATAGATCGTACCGCGATATTCCGATACGTTTCCGTTTTGAACGTAATCACGAAGGATTTACCTTCCAGATGTGGGATTATAATGATTCAGCGCTATTGTATTCAGCCCGGCCTAAACCTATTCCCGACAGTGTCGCGGTCAACGATCTTCTGTATGTAATCCGGACCGATTCCACCGTTATAGCGGATACGGCCTACTACGATATTTTTTATGTCATAAAAACGGTAGAAGATATTCATTATATTCCGGGAGCACCGGCAATAGATGGTCAAAGAACCGCAAAAAGAGAAACCTCCGGGGCTGTTCGACATAGGTATGATTAAGTTAGATATCTCACGGATGAAAGGACAAAATTCAAATGAATAAATAACGATATATCGTATAAAGCAATCTGAAATATATTTTTTATTTCAGTAAATATATTGATATTTACATAACTATTGCGTAAAATATTAGTTATGTAATTCTATTCAAAACATACAGAAATCGACGAAATAGTATGGCACCGATATCAAATGTTGAAATTGAAAAAAATCTCCTGAAATATTTTCAGGAGACGTTATCAAATCAGAATATTAATTACAGCAAACCACCTGTCTTATTCAAAAGCGAGCGGGATATTCGTACCTATAGATTTCGTCTCACCGGGGCTCAGGAGGAATATTCTAAGGGTCTCGTTTTAAGATTATATCCCGATAAGAGTTCTCCGGTAACACCTCACCTTGAAAAAATTCTCTTAAATACTCTTCGCGACGAGGGAGTACCCGTCCCGCAGGCTTTTTTTGCCGAGGGTGAAAATGATTTTCTTTTTGCTCCGTTTCTCGTTATGGAAGAATGTCCGGGTGATGTTTTATTCGATATTAATTCTCTGAGTCAACAACCATACATGCAGGCAGCCCGCTTTCTCCTTTCCGGTATCGGTCCGATTGCACGAAAACTTGCCACTGTTGCGACAGAGTTGCACGCTGTTCCATCCGGCAAACTTCTGGAAAGATTCCGAACATTAAATTTCCAGGTCGAACAATCGAGTTTAAACGGTAGATTGTATCATCTCTATAAACGCGTACAAAACGCAAGACTGAACGGACTTGAAGAGGGTATTGTCTGGCTCATTTCTCATGGCCCTCCGGAACCGGAAAATCCTGTTATTTGCCACGGTAATTTGTATCCGAATAATATTCGGATCAAAGACGATCGTATCAGCGGCATCCTCAACTGGTCGATGGACACAATTCTCATCGGTGATCCGGCTTATGAATTAGGAAGAACAAGCGCGGCATTTAAATGTTTTGTCTCGCACGTACCGCAATCTCTCATTGATCTCACCTCTGGCATCGGAAAACGATTCTCAAAACAATTCATTTTGAACTATCTACAACAAAATCCGGTAGAAAAAAAGCACATCGAATATTTCGAAATGATGTGGTGTGTCGATCTGGCAACATCCGCCGCAGAAAGTATAATCGGCCAGACTCATATCTATAAAAAAGAATTTGAGGAAACAGGGATCAATTTATACAAATCTGCAGCGAATGCAGTTGAAATGTTTAAAAATATGACCGGTGTCCCGATTGCACTTCCTATATTACGAAGATAGGTGAAGTGAGTCAAAATATTTACCTTTCCGGTTTTTCAAATCATTTTGGTTCATTATACATTATTTGCGGGGATATGGCATGAAATATTTGTTCTCCTTATTCACATGCTTGTGCATGGCGGGTTTGTTATTGACGCCCGTTATGTACTCACAAACACTTCCGATGGTGAATGAACCGATTGTCTCGGGTGTTGTCGGATATAACAACGCGATACCGTTACCCGATGTCGTACTCGGATACAGGATAGGAGAAAAACATACGTATCATCATCTCATCGTTAAATATTTTCAACTCATAGCCGACAGAAGTGACAGGGTGGTATTCGGTGAACACGGCAGATCATATGACGGCAACCGGTTGATACATGCTGTCGTCACATCGCCGGCTAATCACTCCCGCATCGATGAGATAAAACAAAGAAACCGGATGCTTTCCGAAGATCCTGCCTCGGTGTCGGAGAGTCAGTTGACTGATCTACCCTCGGTCATATGGATGGGATATGGCGTACACGGCAATGAAGCAAGCAGTTTCGAGGCAGCCATGCTGCTGTTATATCATCTCGCTGCAGGTGAAGGATCGGAAATCGAAAATCTGCTCACCGATCTCATAATACTCATTATCCCCAGTCTGAATCCCGACGGACATAACCGTCATACTCATTGGGTCAATACAAACAGGGGCTCCGTGCCGACCGCAGACCCGCAGCACAGAGAACACAGCGAGCCGTGGCCCGGCGGACGAACGAATTATTATTGGTTCGACCTGAACAGAGACTGGTTTCCGTTACAACATCCGGAATCGAGGGGAAGGATGGAACTCTACAATGCTTGGCGTCCGCAACTGGTAACCGATTTTCATGAATTCGGGAGTAATGCTACCTATTTTTTCCAACCGGGTATATCGAGCAGATATAATCCACACATTCCCGAAGGGACTATTAGATTACTAAAAGAAGTAGGAGAGTATCACGCATCTGCACTGGATGAGCTTGGTGTTCTCT